>JBKJOR010000290.1:0-3567 GCA_046595575.1 Pyrinomonadaceae bacterium
ATTCGTCAAGGTAAACTGTTCGGCCCTACCCAAGGACTTGATCGAGTCACAATTATTCGGTCACATAAAGGGATCGTTTACCGGCGCTAATACGGATAAGGTTGGGTTTATCGGGCAGGCCAACGGTGGCAGTTTGCTGCTTGATGAGATCGGGGAAATGCCCGCCGACCTTCAACCGAAACTTCTCCGCGTCCTGCAGGAAAAAGTTTATTACCGGGTCGGAAGCGACAAGCCGCAGGAAGCCGACTTTCGTTTAATTTGTTCGACCAATCGTAATCCTTTCGAGGCTATCAAGGACGGGAATCTACGAGAGGACCTCTACTATCGCATCAACACGATCGAGATCGAGATTCCGCCTCTCCGCGATCGTATGGAAGATGTGCCGATGCTAGCCGAACATTTTTTGCAGATATACGCTGATAAGTATAAGAAGCAGACTATTCAGTTTAGCCAGAATGCCTACAATCAGATGCTGAACTACCATTGGCGCGGAAACGTCCGCGAACTCGAGCATGTGATCGAACGTGCGGTCCTACTGAGCCGAAGCGGTCGAATCGAGAGCTTTGACCTTCTACAGGCAAACGGTACCGCCGTGAGCAACGAGTTTCCGACGATTCAGTTTACCGCCGCGGCGGCTGCCGCTGCGGAAGTGGCGCCGTCGTTCGGAGTAGTTTCCGGATTGCCGGCAATGGTGGATCTCCAAGGGGCTGCCCTGTTCGAAGAGATAGGCCGGTTTATCGTCGATCGTCTTTCAGATCCGACTGACGGAGCAGAGCAGAATGATGTATTCAATGACATCGAAAGCGGAGTAGTGCTCGCGGCTTTGAAACGAACGCGTGGAAACAAACAGGCGGCCGCAAATCTGCTGGGCCTCTACCGGCCGCGTCTTTACGGAATGATAAAGCGTCACCACCTTGAGGACCGCGTATGAGTTCCATCTCAAGGTAATAAATAGCAAGAGCCTCGATCATTCGATCGAGGCTCTTTTCTGTTGACCCATTCTTAAATCTATCTTGACGGCGCCGAAACTTCTACGTCGATCTTTTGGCGCTTGGTGCCACCCAAAAAGCCGCTGTAATAGAGTGCTCCGGCTATCAGCGCGACAATTATTATGAGGGTAACCGCCCAAATAAGGTTGTTCCCAGTTCCATTTTCCTCCGACATCTAGTATGCCTCCCTTCGAATCTAATCTTCGTACTACCCCCTCGACCTAGCAAATGCGGTGCCATGAAGCTGTAACGATTTCATACCGAGGGTTACGGGCACAATCGTTGCTAGTGACTAGTGATACGTGATCGCAAAAGTGCGACGCAGAGAAGTTTATGACAAGTGGCGACCAAACATCCCCGAGTAACGACGCCTCCGATCCTTTCAATTTTTCGTACGCGGTGCTTGCAATACTGCTCTTATTGACCATCGGGGCGACTGCGGCTCACTACGAAAATTTACTACTTTTCGCCGGCGAGGAAGGTGTGCAAGGGACTCCGGTTGTGTTTCTCATCGGCATTTGCGTGAGCCTTCTAATCTTCGGATTGACGCATCGCGAAGCCGCCGCGAGCTTGGTCTTGCAGCGAAAGACGCGCGATCTGATCGAGGCGGAAAAGCAAAACAACGTGTTGCTCGAGGCCGAGCAGAGTTCGCGTGTGTCTGCCGAGCAGGCAAATTTTGCTAAGGACGAGTTTCTCGCGGTGGTTTCGCACGAACTCAAGACCCCTCTCAATGCGATCGCTGGATGGGCGAGGATACTCAAGACTCGAGACGTCTCGGAGGAAACAAGGAACAAAGCGCTCAGTAAGATCGATAAAAACCTCCGCATCCAGACTGAGATCATTGATGAGCTTCTGCGTTTCTCGGACGTAATGTCGACCGGTTCGACGCCCCGGGAAAGAACAGTGGCGATGCGAGATGTCTTTGAAGACGCAGTGTCGGCCGTCCGTGTAGAGGCGCTTCATAAAGGCGTCACGTTCGCCACGAACGATCGCCTCGACGGGCAGTGCGTGATGGGTGACCGCGGCCGGTTAAAAATAGCGCTTTTGAATGTACTGACGAATGCAGTCAAGTTTACGCCTTCAGGAGGCAGCATCGACGTCGAAGCGTTCGAATGCGAGGGCTGTGTGAGGTGTGTGGTGAAGGATACCGGAATGGGCATCCCGCCCGATTTCCTCCCCCACATTTTTGAACCTTACAAGCAGTCGGAACATGTTTCGACCCGTCACTATGGCGGCCTCGGGTTGGGCTTGACGATCGCGCAGAATATCCTAAGGCGTCATAACGGCTCTATTGAGGCCGAGAGTGCAGGGATCGGATCTGGCTCGACGTTTACGATCAACATTCCATCGACCGGGTCTATCGTGCATTAGATCACTACAGAACTGCGGATAATCCAAAAGTAGCCTGCGAAAACAAAGCCTCGCCGTCGAACAGTTTACATGTTCCTCCATCTACGCGATCAACGGACTTCTCCGCATGTTTGCGCATCGGACGACCGCGGTTTAAAGTCCTTTTAGCTCACAGATGGAGTTTGTAGTAATAAGCATTCCCTCCAGCAAGGGAGATTAACTTTTCAAAGGAGACACCTAAATGTTTAGCATTCTCGGAACAATTATCGTTGGCTTGATCGTCGGCGTCCTGGCTCGGTTTCTGCTTCCTGGAAAGGAGAACTTTCCGGCGGGCATCACCGGTATTCTCTTGACGATCGTACTAGGAATCGCCGGTGCATTTATCGGAACCTTTATTGGCGGAGCGATATGGGGCGGCGAGAATTACGCAGCCGGCTGGATCATGTCGATCATCGGCGCGGTCCTCCTTCTTCTACTCGGACGACTCCTCTTCGGTCGCGGCGGAACGGCTGCATAAAGTTAATAAAATTTCGGAAAAAAAGGGCCTCGCCTTTTCGGCGGGGCCCTTTCTTACCTATACAATCCCACAGCCTGGGTGCCCGCAATCGCAACTGATCTCAGTAATATCCTGGTCAGCTGCGGCCTCGCAAGAGCCGCTGCAATATTTCTGATCGCCCGTTAATGGGCAGGCACACGCATCGTGACCGCATTTATTGTCTTCTGCCATTGGTTTATCCCCCCGTTCGGTTTTATTTTGCCGCTCGACGCCATGCATCCAGACGGTGAAGTCAGGCAGGCGTCCTGCGTGCAGCAATATAAAAATTATAGACCTCAGACAGTCTGCCGACAACAAAAAGGTTCGCCTCCCCGGAAATAGACTCCGATTACGAGTTTGATAAAGAAAAAGATTCCAAGGCTTCCACGTCGATCGACGTGGATAAAAGGGGAACGGTTGGTTTTTTGAAGAGAATCGATCAGCCGTTTCCTTTTTTTGCGCGCATTTCGTATCGCTCCCGCGTTATTTGATACGGGTCACGGTATATCCCTTGCAAAAACACCCCTTTCAATTCTTGGCACGTTCATTGCAAAAGTACTGGTGAGTGAGAGGTGAAACATAATGTCATTATTCAATATTCAGAAAACAGCGATGGGTTTGGCGATCGTTTTGACGATTATGATCGCAGGCAGCAGCGAAGCGAGTGCGCAGTCAAGGCGTCAGATAGAGCGC
>JBKJOR010000019.1:0-5307 GCA_046595575.1 Pyrinomonadaceae bacterium
GGCGCGGCCGCTGCGTTTCTTATGAGCGCGGGTATCTCGGTAATCGCATCCGCTTGTCTGCTTACCGTTTCGACATCGCGAATCGTTAATCGTTAATCGTTAATCGTTAATAGTGAATAGTGAATCGTCAATTGCGAGCGTTCTCTGATGAACGCTCGCAAGCTCTCACTTCCGGCTACGTAGGGTCTTTTACGATTAACGATTAACGAATCACAATTAACGATTCACGATTCACTATTAACGATTCACTACTACCGATTTACTGGTCGTTCAAACGTATCGAACTAACCAGATTCCGGAAAACGGAATTGTATTGGTACGACTCTTCCTCCGGTGCAACCGTCGCGACAAAGAACAGATCGCCGCTTCGAAGCTGTGCGGTGAAGACCGTGACCCGCTCTGTTCGCCCGGTCACGTTCGATCGTCCTGCCAGAACGGTCGCGTAACCCGTGCGACCGGCAACGTTCGCTTGTTGGATTCCACCCGCCTGCCGAAGATACGGATTCGCCTGAAGGAGCTCGCGGATGTAACTTTGGGTCGCCTGGCCAAGATTCGTGGAGTTTGCCCGAGCTGCCCCGATCATTACTCCGTGAGTGATGCCCTCGTTTCCATAGGCGCCGTCCGGTGCGAACCAGATCTGCCCACTCGTGTTGAATTCCTGCCAATTACTCGGAACATTCACGGTCATGGCGCTGTTCGAATAGACACGCATTCGTCCTGACGGTGCAGGTACATTGCGCGAATAGTTCCCGGTCATCCCGGGGCCGTTCTGACCACCCGTGTTCTTATAGTCACGCTGGATCTCGGTCATGCTACGGGCCCTTGCCATACTTCGCAAACGCTCTCGGGTACTCGAGAATTCGCGGGTGACCTTGATCGGGTTCGGCGAAACATTCAGTTGTCCCGCCTCGCGGTTAATATTTTGGTATCGGTTACCCGGATCGGGATGGGTGCTCATCCATTCAGGTGCCCGGCCGCCGGATCTTTGACCTTCGATCGTGCGAAATATATTCGCCAGATCGCGCGGATCGTAGCCCGCATTCGCCAAAATCTGCGAACCGAGGATGTCGGCCTGTGTTTCGTAGTCTCTGCTGTAACGTGTCTGAAGGACCTGAGCTCCCATTGCACCGAGTTGAGCACCGCTCTGCCCGCCAAAGATCGCTCCACCGAGGATAAGGCCGATCGTACCCAGTTGATTGGTGACGCTGCCCTGTTTCGTTGCCTGTGCCGTCGAATGGCGTAGAGCCACGTGGCTGATCTCATGCGCCATGACCCCCGCCATCTCGCCCTCGTTCCTAGCCGCTTCAATCATTCCGCGATTGACGTACATTGGTCCACCTGGAAGCGCAAAAGCGTTGATGTCACTCGCATTCACGACATCGAATTCGTAAGCGAATGACGGCTGTTGAAATTCAGGGGGAATCGCGGCAACAAGCCTCGCTCCGACGTTCTCGACGTAGCGTTCGGTCTGACTATCATTCAGCATCGGAAACTGCTGTTCGACCTGCCGTGCCGCGTCGCGGCCGAGTTTTACGTCGTCCTGGACCTTGTACTTGTTCTTGGGCATTGTGACGCGGGTCTGGGCCGCGAGCGGGATAACGACAAGCGCCCAAATGAACAACGCCGAAACAAAACCCTTGGTAGAAGCAAACTTTTTCATCCTAACCCTCCTGGATCCGGAATTGATCGATTTTATGTTAGCCGAGGAGGGCAAATCAATCCGAATTACTGGCGGCGGTTTGATGAGGTAGCGGCGGCACGCCGTTCGCTATAAAGTGACGGGAGATTTAAAGACTGGTTCTAATGCGAGCTGAACAAGGTCGTTCGGTCGACAGACGGTTGAGGGGTTGTATCTACTGGAATGTGGGAGACCGGCTCCAAAACGCTTTGTACCTGGCTGATCAAGGCGACTGCTTCAGCCGGATCGATCCTCTGCCCGTACATTTTCTCCACGAGGAAAGCGAACGCCAGGTCGGTTCCCAATTCAGTCAGGATGTTCATATAGGTCGTCCAATTAGGGTAGTACGTCCAAATTGAGCCACGCAAAATTGATTAGATCGCAAAGACAATAATAATTCGATGTTAACCTCGTGTTAACGGGATGTTAACTCTTCGCCCGCCGGGCCTTACTGATGGTTCTGGTTTCGGTAATATTTATTTACCGGAGCCGAATGTTATTTGTGTCCGTGCGAAGCTGAAAGTATCGAGGCGCCCCGGGCGATTAGTGAGAAAAGGAGATCATTCGATGAGTTCTAAGTCGATCGTTATAGTTAGTTTTGTGTTTATTGTCGCTGCTATTTCTCTTGCGTGCAGCGGCCAGAAAATTGGGGATCAGGGCACCACCACGACTTCACCGGCGGGCGGTGTTCAGAACCTGCAAGGATCTGGGGCGACGTTTCCAAAACCGATCTATGAAAAGTGGGTGAATGAATTCGGTAAACTCAATCCGAAACTAAAGATCGATTATCAGGCGACGGGGTCTGGTGCCGGTCAAAAGGCACTGCTTGCGAAGACGGCAGATTTTGGGGCGTCTGATGACCCGATGAGCGATGAAGATTTGAAGTCCGCGGGCAGTGAGGTCCTTCACATTCCGACTGTCCTAGGTGCGGTAGTGATCACCTATAACGTTCAAGGCATTAGCCAGCCGCTGAAGTTGTCCGGCCAGACGATCGCGGATATATATCTCGGTAATATCAAGAAGTGGAACGACGAACGGATAGCGAAAGACAATCCAGGTATAACGCTGCCGGCCTCCGATATACTGCCGGTCTACCGGGCCGATTCGAGCGGAACGTCCGCCGTATTCACAGACTATCTGTCAAAGGCCTCCCCTGATTGGAAATCGAAGGTCGGAATGAATAAGCAGCCAAGCTGGATAACCGGTGTGGGTGTGGGTGCAAAAGGAAACGACGGCGTGATGGGTCAGGTAAAACAAACCCCGAACTCGGTCGGTTATGTAGAACTTACCTTTGCCAAGGCGAACAATTTGCCTGTCGCGTTGATAAAAAACAAGGCCGGCGAATTCAGCGAGGCGAATCTCGAATCGGTCAAAGCCGCGGCGGGCTCATCAGTCGCAACAATGCCGGACGATCTACGAACGCAGATCACCGACGCCGAAGGTGCGGGAGCTTACCCGATCTCGAGCTACACATACATTTTGGTTTACAAGGAACAGACCGACGCGACGAAAGGAAAGGCGCTCGTCGATTTCCTCTGGTGGGCATTACACGACGGTGAGAAGTTCGCGTCAGATCTGCATTACGCACCGCTCCCGGCCGAGGTCCTGAAGCGCGTCGAGGCGAAGATCAATGCGATAACCAGCGGGGGCAAACCGCTAAGACAGTAAATTGGCACAAACCGGCGCCATCGGCGACAAAATATTCCGCAGCGTTCTGTTTATTGCGGCCTCGAGCATCCTTGTAATCGTGGCCGCGATATTTGTCATGATGACGATAAGCGCGATGCCGACGCTGGAACGTTTCGGGTTTGGGTTTCTCGTCGGCAACGAATGGAAACCGGCCCAGGAAAGCTTTGGCGCGCTGCCGTTCATTTACGGAACGGTAGTGTCGTCCGTGATCGCGTTGCTGCTGTCAGTACCGGTATCGCTTGGCATCGCTATCTTTCTCGTCGAGCAGGCACCGGTAAAAATTGCTCGGCCGATCGCGTTCATCGTCGAGCTGCTCGCCGCGATCCCCTCAGTCGTCTATGGACTGTGGGGAATTTTCGTGCTCGCACCGTTTATTCGTAATTATCTTGGTCCATTCTTGCAGGGCAATTTCGGATTCATTCCGCTTTTTCAGGGCAGGCTTACGGGGATTGGAATGATCACGGGCGCGATCATACTTGCCCTGATGGTTACACCGATAATCACGGCGGTCGTTCGTGACGTCCTCGAGGCGGTACCGACAACACAACGAGAAGCCGCGCTCGCCCTCGGTGCGACAAAGTGGGAGACGACAACGATCGTGCTGGGCAACGCGGCGTCCGGTATCGCCGGAGCGGTCGTGCTCGGTCTCGGTCGTGCGATCGGCGAAACGATGGCTGTAACGATGGTGATCGGAAACTCACCCCAGATCACTGCGTCCCTTTTTGAGCCGGCCAACACCATCGCATCGCTTCTCGCAGCGAACTTTGCCGAAGCGACCGACCGGATCTATCTGAGCGCCCTGATTGAGATCGGGCTCGTCCTGTTCCTGGTCACGTTCGTCGTGAATGCGCTTGCGAAGCTCTTGATCCTGAGCGTCGCCCGCGGGCAAGGGAGTGCGAAGCACGTGTGATGGGAAGGGAGAAGGGAGAAGGGAGAAGGCAGAAAGCAGACATAATAAGATATCCGAGACCAATGACCAAAGACCAATGACCAATGACCAATGACTAACACCGCATTTCACCAAAAGCGACAGCTCACGAACGGCGTAATGACGACGCTGACGGCGGCGTGCGCGGTTTTTGCGACGGTCATTTTGCTAATGATCATTGGCTATATAGCCATCCGCGGCGGATCCTCGCTGAGTCTCGAGTTTCTGGTCGGAACACCGAAGCCTGTTGGTGAGGGCGGCGGAATCGGAAACGCGATCGTAGGTTCGGCAATGATGACGCTTTTGGCCGCCGTGATCGGGCTTCCCGTCGGCATAGCGGCCGGGATCTATTTAGCAGAGTACGGAAACAATTTGTACGGCAATACGGTGCGCTTTATCGCCGACACTCTTATAGGAATCCCATCGATCATCATCGGGATATTTGTCTACACTTTCGTCGTGCTGCCGATGGGCCGCCAGTCGGGTCTCGCGGGTGGGTTGGCACTGGCGATAATCATGATCCCTATTGTTGCCCGGACGACAGAAGAAATGATCAGGCTCGTTCCGAGCTCGATGCGCGAGGGAGCTCTCGCACTTGGTGCTCCGCAATGGCGCGTTTCATGGAATATCGTGCTTCCCGCCGCAGCTTCCGGGATCGCGACAGGTGCGATGCTCGCGATCGCGCGGGTCACCGGTGAGACAGCGCCGCTTTTATTCACGGCGCTCAATAGCAGGTTCTACAATTTTTATTACGATCAGCCGATGTCGTCGCTGACTGTGCAGATCTTCAATTACGCGACCGGACCGTTCGAGGTCGAGCATGCAATGGCATGGGCAGCGACGCTGATCCTGGTCGGGTTGATCCTGATGATAAATATTCTGGTGAGATTTTTGACGAGGAAGAAATGGTAAGACGGACCGATAGTCCGTCCTGACCGGCCAATAGCCCGTCATACATCGATGCAAAGCAAGATCAGTATTTCAAATCTGAATTTTTATTACGCAAAGGCGC
>JBKJOR010000037.1:0-5413 GCA_046595575.1 Pyrinomonadaceae bacterium
AAGATCCGAGTTTTAGAGTTAATACCGACCACGAAACCGGCCAGACGATCATCGCCGGAATGGGCGAGCTTCATTTGGAGATCATCGTCGATCGGATGAAGCGCGAATTCGGCGTGGAAGCTAACGTCGGAAAGCCGGAGGTCGCCTACCGTGAAACCATCACCCAGGGAGCACCGGGCAAAGAGATATACAAGAAGCAGTCCGGCGGTCGAGGTAAGTTCGGCCACGTCGAACTCGAGATCGAGCCGGCACCCGGCGAAGGTTTTGTCTTCGAGGACAAGATCAGCGGCGGATCGATCCCGCGACAGTTTATCAAGCCGACGATGGAAGGCGTCCGTGATGCTATGCTCCGCGGGTACCTGGCGGGTTATGAGCTGGTCGACATCAGGGTGAAACTCCTGTTTGGTTCCTATCACGAGGTCGATTCGGACGAAATTTCGTTCAAGCTGGCGGGTTCGTTCGCGTTCCAGGACGCAGTAAAGAAAGCAAAGCCGGTCCTGCTCGAACCGATCATGCGGATCGAAGTTGTGACCCCCGAGGAATACATGGGTGCGGTCAATGGCGATCTTAATCGCCGCCGCGGTCAGATCGACAAAATGGAGCCCCGTCCAGGTAACGTTTCGGTCGTTACGGCCTTCGTGCCGCTTTCCGAAATGTTTGGCTATACGACGGATTTACGTTCGGCGACACAGGGACGAGCGACTTCGAGTATGCACTTTGAGCGGTACAACGAAGCACCGCGAAATGTGGCTGAAGAAGTGATCGCAAAGATAAAGGGTACAGGAGCCAGCACCTAAGCGATTTGAGATTTCAAATTCGAGGGTCGGGAGACAGGAGAAGCTATGAGCAAGGAAAAATTTGATCGTTCGAAGCCGCACGTAAATATCGGGACCATTGGACACGTGGATCATGGGAAGACGACGTTGACGGCGGCAATCACGAAGGTGATGTCGAAGCACAATCCGAAGATGGTGGTGCGAGCGTTTGATTCGATTGACAATGCACCGGAAGAGAAGGCTCGAGGTATCACCATCGCGACAGCCCACGTTGAGTATGAGACGGCGAATCGTCACTACGCACACGTTGATTGTCCGGGACACGCTGATTATGTAAAGAACATGATCACGGGAGCGGCACAGATGGACGGAGCGATCCTAGTGGTAGCAGCGACGGATGGCCCGATGCCGCAGACCCGCGAGCACATCCTGCTGGCACGTCAGGTCGGAGTGCCGTCGATGGTGGTGTTCATGAACAAGGTGGATGCGGTCGATGATGCTGAGTTGCTAGAGCTAGTAGATATGGAGATCCGCGAACTGCTGACGAGCTATGAGTTCCCGGGCGACGATACACCTATCACGCAGGGTTCGGCACTGAAAGCACTCGAAGGCGATGCGGCATGGGAAGCAAAGATCGACGAGTTGATGAAGTCGGTGGATGACTTCATTCCGACACCTGCCCGCGAAATGGACAAGCCGTTCCTGATGCCTGTGGAAGATATCTTCACGATTCAGGGTCGAGGAACAGTTGCGACCGGACGAATTGAACGGGGAATGATCAACGTCAACGAGCAGGTCGAGATCGTCGGGATCAAGGACACGAGAAACTCGGTGGTGACGGGCGTCGAGATGTTCAAGAAGCTGCTTGATTCTGGGATGGCAGGAGACAACGTCGGGCTGCTGTTGCGAGGTGTTGAAAGAAAAGAGATCGAACGAGGCCAGGTGATCGCAAAGCCGGGCTCGATCACCCCGCACACAAAGTTTAAGGCCGAGGCATACGTGCTGACGAAGGAAGAAGGCGGACGACACACCCCGTTCTTCACCGGATACAGACCGCAGTTCTATTTCAGAACAACGGATGTGACGGGAGTGGCGAACCTGCCTGCCGGAGTCGAGATGGTGATGCCCGGAGACAACATCCAGATGGAGATCACCCTGATCGCCCCGATCGCGATGGAGAAAGGACTCCGATTCGCTATCCGCGAAGGCGGCCGCACGGTCGGAGCCGGCACCGTGTCGGAAGTAGTGGAATAAAGATTGGTCATTCGTCCTTAGTCCTTTGTTATTTGCGAAGGACCAAGGGCGAAGGACAAAGGACGAATAATGCTAAACGAAAAAATTCGCATCAAGCTGAAAGCCTACGATCACCGCGTGCTCGACCAGTCGACGCAGGAGATCGTCGATACGGCGAAACGGACCGGAGCCAGGATCGCGGGACCGATACCTCTACCGACGATCAAGAATAAATGGACGGTGCTTCGTTCGCCGCACGTCGATAAGAAATCGCGTGAGCAGTTTGAGATCAGAACGCACAAGCGTTTGATGGATATTCTCGATCCGACAGCGGAGACGGTAGACGCTCTGATGCGTCTCGATCTTCCGGCCGGCGTGGATGTCGAGATCAAGGCATTTGGTAAAAGCTAGACCGATTTTAGATTTTAGATTTTGGATTTTGGATAGCCCGCGTGGCTGTCCGCTGATCCAAAATCGCAAATCCAAAATCCAAAATCGAAATTATGATTAGCGGAATCATTGGTAGAAAACTTGGAATGACGCAGATCTTTGCGGAAGACGGAACGGTTACCCCCGTAACCGTCATCAAAGCCGGACCCTGTGTCGTTGTCCAGACAAAAAGCGCAGCAGGCCGTGATGGCTATAACGCGGTGCAGCTTGGGCTTGTTGAAGACGTGCCGATCCGTCTGAAGAATGTGACTAAACCGCTTCGCGGACATTTCGAGAAGACTGGCGGCGGTCTTCCTCCGACGCGAGTTTTGAAAGAGATACGCCTCACTGACGAACCGGAAGCAGCGATCGGAGATCAGATCAAGGTCGATGTATTCGCGGATGGCGACAAGATCGAGGTAGTAGGGAAATCGAAGGGACGAGGCTTCGCCGGTACTATTAAGCGGCACAATTTTAAGCGAGGACCGGAGTCGCATGGTTCGATGAACGTGCGTGCACCAGGTTCGATCGGACAGTCAGCGTATCCGTCGAGGGTCATCAAGGGAACGCGTTCGTCCGGGCACATGGGTGACGATCGGGTAACCGTAAAGGGCTTGACCGTTGCTCGAGTCGATGCCGAGAACAATTTATTAATGGTTCGCGGTGCGGTACCGGGAGCGAACGGAAGTTTGGTTATTGTAAAGAAAAGCTAGTTGATGATTTTCGATTTGCGATTTTCGATTTGCGATCGCTCAACCAAGAAATCGCAAATTGAAAATCGCAAATCGAAAATAAACGGAGAAATTATGCCTACCGTAAAGGTTCGCAATTTGAAGAATAAAGAGGTCGGCGAAGTCAGCTTGGCTGATGGCGTGTTTGGCGTTGAGCTGAATGAGTCGCTTATCCACGCCGCCTTGATGAATTATCAGGCAAACGGCCGGCAGGGAACTTCCGCGACCAAGACACGCGGCAACGTTTCCGGTTCGGGGCGCAAGCTTTGGAAGCAGAAGGGCACGGGTCGAGCGCGTATCGCATCGCTTCGTTCGCCGCTGTGGAAGGGCGGCGGTAATGTTCATGGCCCGCAGCCGCGCGATTGGTCGTACAAGATGCCGAAGAAAATGCGCCGCGGCGCGTTGCGGTCGGCGCTCTCTGAACGGCTCCGCGAAGGGAACTTGATCGTCATCGACGAGTTTGGATTTGAAGGTCCGAGGACGAAGGACTTTCTCGAAGCCGTCGGAGCTCTCGGCCTCGTCGCGAACCGGAAGCGCACGAAGACCTTGATCGTCGATTCGCTCGACAATGCGAACCTCATTCTGTCGTCGCGAAACGTTGAGAAAACGAAAGTTACGAATAGTTTCGGTTTGAACATCTACGATCTGCTGTACCACGAAAAGCTGCTCATATCGAAAGCGGCGGTCGAGGAGCTCAACCGGCTTCTGGATCCGAACAGCGAAAGCGGAAGACTCGAGGCCGAAGAAACAACGACGCCGAAGAAAGGGGCGAAGCCGAAGTCGGAAAGTGTAGACACAGCGGACGAGCCGAAGCCGAAGAAAGAGGCGAAGCCGAAGTCGGAAAGTGTAGACACTGCGGACGAGCCGAAGCCGAAAAAAGAGGCAAAAGCCAAGACTGAGAAATCGGATGGCGCTGCTGCCGCGAAAAAAGAAGCGAAGCCGAAGTCCGTAAAGAAGGAGCCCGCTGACAATGAGTAAATTTACTGTTTGGGACATTTTGAAGTCGCCGGTCGTCACGGAAAAGAGTGTCATCCTCAAGGAAGATTCAACCGAGGAGAACAGCGATCGAAAGGCGGGACAGGTTCTGACGTTTCGCGTCGAGAAGACGGCCGGGAAGCTGGATATCAAGAAAGCCGTCGAAGAGATCTTCAACGTAAAGGTCGCGAGTGTTCGCACCCTTCAGTACGACGGAAAGATCAAGAAGCGCGGTCGCCAGGAAGGACGCCGTCCTAGTTGGAAGAAGGCTTACGTAACCCTGAGGAAAGGCGAGCCGATGGTGGATTACGCGGAAGCGATCTGAGGAATGCGGAATGCGGATTGCGGAATGCGGATTTGAAATCCAAAATCCAAAATCCCAAATCCAAAATTGAGATATGGGAATCAAAAGATTAAAACCGACATCACCGGCACGACGCTACCAGACCTATCTGACGCGCGACGAGTTGACGCCGGGAGCAACCCCCGAGAAGTCGTTGCTAGAACCGAAAAAGAAAATTTCCGGTCACAACAATGACGGTCGGATTACGGTACGCCGACGCGGCGGAGGCCATAAGCGCCACTACCGCATCATCGATTTCAAGCGTGATAAGGCGGGCATACCCGGAAAGGTTTCGCAGATCGAATACGATCCGAATCGCTCGGCTCACATCGCTTTGATTACGTATCTCGATGGCGAAAAGCGTTACATCATCGCTCCGGTCGGACTGAAGGTGGACACGATGATCCACAGCGGCGCGGATGCGGATATTCTTCCGGGGAATGCTTTGCCGATCAAGAATATTCCGCTCGGTACAGAAGTTCACAACATCGAACTTCGACCGGGCAAGGGCGGCCAGATGGTTCGCTCGGCCGGCGGTTTCGCACAGATTGTAGCGAAGGAAGGCGATTACGCACAGCTTCGCATGCCGTCTGGCGAGGTCAGAAAAGTTCCTGTCGTCTGTATGGCGACAGTTGGCCAAGTCGGCAACACCGAGCACGAGAACGTTTCGCTTGGAAAGGCCGGACGTAGCCGCTGGATGGGCAGACGACCGAAGGTTCGCGGTGTTGCGATGAACCCCGTCGATCACCCGCACGGTGGTGGTGAAGGTAAAACGTCGGGCGGACGCCATCCGGTAACTCCATGGGGACAGCCGACACGCGGATACAAGACACGCCGGAATAAACGCACGACGAATATGATCGTGAAGGATAGAAGAAGGAAGTAAATGACGAATCATGAATAACGAATATCGAATGAAAGACTCT
>JBKJOR010000381.1:0-7866 GCA_046595575.1 Pyrinomonadaceae bacterium
TTCGACCTTGGCGGGCTTTGCGTGAGACCTTTTTTTTCACGCAAAGCCCGCAGAGTTCGCAAAGAAAAGCCGGGCATTTCACGGGGCGTCCAGAGTTCTTGGTATACTAACCGTGAACAATCTAGGGAGGCTTACCATGAAATTGAAAGTTACCGTCGCATTTATCGCTCTCCTCGTCGTTTTCTCAACAACCACTTTCGCCCAAAAGAACAAGGCCGGAAAAGATCTGCAGGACGCCGTCGAACGCGTGAACGATGCATCAAAAGTCATGACCCAGATCATGTCGATCAGGGACAAATCGATCCCGCGCGACCTCCTCGATAAAGCTAAGGCCGTCGTCGTTTTTCCAGGAGCTATCAAAGGTGCATTCATTATCGGTGGACAGGGCGGTAAGGGAATCGCGGTCCGACGGATCGGGCGCGGCTGGAGCGCTCCGGCATTTTTCAACATGGCCGGCGGAAGTATCGGCCTTCAGATCGGCGGTTCAAAGACCGACTACATCATGTTGATCATGAACGATAAGGGATTGAAGGGATTGTTGGAAGATAAATTCGAGCTTGGCGGTGAGGGAAGCGTGGCGGCCGGACCTATCGGACGCACGACCGCAGCCTCGACGAACGCGACACTCGATGCGGAGATCCTCACGTATTCGCGTAGCAAGGGTTTGTTCGCGGGCGTTTCGCTGAAAGGTGTTTCGATCAATTCCGACGGCGACCTCAACCAGGCGATCTACCAGAAAAGATCGAAGCAGATAATCGGCGATCCTGCACTGCCCGCGACTGCTGCACCAGCATCGCTGCGGAAGTTTGGTCAAACAGTCGCGGCTTACGCTCGTTAGAATATGAATCGAATTGCAACCTTTGAACAGATGCTTGACGCCGATCCGTCGAACACAATGGTGATGTTCGGGCTCGCAAAAGAGTACGAGAAGCTCGGCCAGACCGCTGATGTGATTCGCGTGTTGGAAGATTATCTTTCCAAAGCCGACGATGAAGGCAATGCTTACGGAACTCTTGCGAATGCGTACGCGGTGTCGGGGGATCGTGAGAAAGCGATGGAAACGTATCGAAAGGGCATCGACGTTTCGATGGCTCACGGGCATCCGTCGATGGCGAATGAATATCGGATGACGCTTGATTTCGATTTTGCCGAGTAAGCTCTTTTCCGCAGAGACCGCGGAGTAAGAACTGCCCGCGAAAAACGCGAAAGGACACGAAAGAAAACTATTCCTGTTTCGCGTCCTTCGCGTATTTCGCGGGCAAATATTTCTTCTGACCTCCGCGGTCTCCGCGTTAAAAATCTCACTTACCGCGCAGGACACCCCGCGATCGTGGCCTTCCTAACTCTCACCGGTTTCTCCGGCTTCTCGTCCGTCACCGGAACCTTATTGATCGCATCCACCACTTCCATTCCCTTCATCACGCGGCCAAACGCTGAGAACTTTCCATCGAGATATGTCGCGGGGGCGACCAAGATAAAAAAGTCGGTCGTCGCTTTGTTGGGTTCATCCGGCCGCGCCATCGAGAGTATCCCGCGCTCGTGAAGGATCTTACTCGGCTCGTCCGGGATATTGCGTGCTGCGCGTTCGGCGATCGCACGACTCACCTTCCCACCTTCGCGGGACCACATGTTCCCGCCTTGAATGACGAACCCCGGAACTACACGGCTGAATGTCGTCCCATCGAACAATCCTGTCGCCGTCACATTCAAAAAATTCCTCACCGATTCGGGAGCATGTTCCGGGTACAACTCCACCTCGATCGCTCCGGCATCTGTCTCGAGCGTCACGCACTGCGCGGCCATGGTCTTTGCATCGGCTTTATCGAACGGTTCGGCTCTCACTTGGGGCGAAGGCGTTGGGCGCGGGTTTGCTTTTGCAGGTGGTGTGGGTGTCACGTCCTGAGAGTAAGCGGCGGACGCGAGAACAATAAACAGCGCCGCAAGCCCGAAGAGCGGGGGCAAAGCCCGCCTTCCGGACCCGCTATTGTCCCCCGCTCCTGAAATTGTTTTTACATTTGAAGCCACGATTCTAAACGCTATCACAATCGGAGGTCCGGAAGGCGGGCTTTGCCCCCGCACTTCAAAGTATTGCCAGCAACTCCGTGGTAAGATGAGTTACCTATCCACTAAATAGTAAAAAGTTCACTTATGAAACGTATCGCCTTGTTCTCGACAGTACTTCTTGTCCTTGGTTTTTCCGTGTTCGCACAGCGCGAACATGGCGTTCGCCCGACTTCGACCGGCGGCCCGCTAATGATCGAGCAGGCGGCGTTCGATGTTAGCTCGTACGAGGTTAACGTCAATGTCGATCCGCGTGCAAAATCGATCTCGGGCGTTACAACGATGACGGCAAAGATCGTCGTGCCGACCAACGTGATCGTGCTCGATCTCGACCTGCCATACGCTGTCACAGACGTTTCCGACGGGACGGTTAAGCTCAGGCACACCCGCAAGGAAGGCCAGGTATGGATCTGGTTTCCGATGACGAAGCAGCCGGGCGAGGAGATCAAGACTGTCATTAGCTATTCGGGAACTCCGCGGGTCGCTCCGAATCCGCCGTGGATCGGCGGTTTTATGTGGAAGAAAACAGCCGGCGGTGCCGACTGGGTTTCGATCGCAATGCAGAACGACGGCGCTGATTTACTATTCCCCGTCAAAGATCATCCGTCGGACAAGGCGGATGTCGTGACGATGAATATTTCGGTGCCGGATCCGCTTGTCGCGGCCGGTCCAGGAAAATTTATCGGTGTAAAGAAGATCGCGAACGGCTATTCGACGTACTCGTGGCGTATGACGAACCCGATTCCCAACTACGAGATCCTATTCAACGCCGCTCCGTATCGGGTGATCAAGGACAGCGTCAAGAGCATCACTGGTGAGACGATCCCGATAGAGTTTTATGTCCTGCCTGAAAGCTACGAGAACGGTGCGTGGCTGATCGAAGAGACGAAAAAATACAACGCGTTCTTCGAAAAATATCTCGGCCCGTTTCCCTGGCGATCGCAAAAACTCGGCATCGCTGAGACGCCGCATCTCGGGATGGAACATGCAACGCTGATCGCCTACGGAAATAAATTCAGAAAGACCGAGCACGGGTTCGACTCGCTGATGCTGCACGAGTACGGGCACGAGTGGTGGGCGAATCTTGTTACTGCATCCGACTGGCGCGACTTCTGGATCCACGAAGGATTTCAATCATTCATGGACACTCTTTATCTCGAGCACCTAGGGAAGAAAGACGCGTACTTCGAATCTATGAAAGTTCGTGCAAAGAACACGCTGAACATCCAGGCAGTCGCTCCGCGCGAAGCCACCCCGGCTTATAAGATCTATCTCCTCGCACCGGACTACATAAAATCCAACGGTGACATTTATGGCAAAGGCGCGGTTGTTCTTCACACCCTTCGGTACCTTATCGGCGACGACGCGTTTTTCCGTTCGCTGCGTCGAATGGCGTATCCACGAAAAGAGATGGAGCTTCTGACGGACGGGCGACAGACGCGTCTGGTCAACACCGACGACTTTCTCGCGATCGCCGAAGAGGAGTCGAAGATGGAGCTCGACTGGTTTTTCGAACTGTACTTGAGACAGCCGAAGCTGCCGAAGCTGATGGCCGAAACAGTCGGCGCCACGATAAATCTCCGTTGGGAAACTCCGAACAACATGCCCTTCCCGATGCCGATCGACCTTGTTGTTAACGGAACGACGCAGCGGGTCGAGATGCGAGAGGGCAAAGGCACCGTCAATTTCTCCGGCACTGCACCGGTCGTCGATCCGAACGGCTGGGTGTTGAAGGCGCCGTGAAATCAATGATTGCCATTCAAGATATTCAGAACATTTTAGAGTCTTCGGAATTTCAAAAAGAACTCGAAGAAATGAGTTCGTATGCCGCAAGCATGAAGCAAGAAAGACCGATCGTATTGCTTCTCTCTAAATACTTATGGCGAAACGGTCACAACGTGGCGCGTTTGCGTGGGTGGGTACCAAGAGAAGTTCGGAAAAAACTTCCCCTATGAGAGCAATCGCGAGGTATTCGATGAGGCTGAGGAATTCCTCAAAAGTTTGACCGCTAAACGACCTTGTTCAATTCAGTCTTCGACCATTAAGACCGCCGGATCATTTCCTTCCACCTATCATTTTATTCTTGCGACTTTGGGATAAGTAGCTCGCCAGAATCGCTTGCGTTTATATCTGATTTGATATGATCACATTGTCATGAGCGAAATAATCTTTTTAGTCGAAGATGCGGTCGAGGGTGGATATACAGCAAGGGCGCTGGGCGAATCGATCTTTACCGATGGCGACGATATGGATCATTTGCGTGCAAACGTCCGTGACGCCGTCGATTGTCATTACGAGCCCGAGCAAAAGCCGAAAGTGATCCGACTGCATTTCGTGAGCGAGGAAATACTCGCCACGTGAGATTGCCGCGAGACATTTCCGGTCAAAGCCTGGTGAAGGCTTTGCGGTCGCTTGAATATGAACCGACTCGTCAAACCGGGAGTCATGTCCGTCTGACGACCGAGTTGGAGGGAACGCATCACGTAACAATTCCGAATCACGACCCGATCCGCATAGGTACCCTCGCTTCTATTCTCGATGACATCGCGCATCATTTCGGTCTGAGTCGAAATGATCTGATCAAACGCCTCGAACTCTAGTTCCTTTTTCGTCTGTAGATTTAGCGGCATCCCGTTCGGTTGTCAGAAGATCAGCTTTCCTCTCGATCCCCCATTTATACCCGCTCAACTTTCCATCCGAACTGATCACCCGATGACACGGATTGACCAGCGCTACCGGATTCGTCGCACACGCCCTCGCGACTGCGCGGACAGCTTTAGGATTCCCGACTGCCTCGGCTACCTGTGCGTACGAACGCGTCTCACCGTATGGGATCTTCCGCAGCTCTGACCAGACCCGCATCTGGAAGGCGGTGGCGTGCAGGTCGAGCGGCAGATTCAGTATCGCCTTCTCGCCGTCGAGGCTTTTCAAGATAGCGTTGACAGCGTCCTTCAATCGATCGTCGTCACGCTCGATCTCCGCGGCGAAGAATTCGTCGGCGAGTTCATCGCGGAGTACGTCCTCGGTCTCGCCAAAGCTCACGGCACAAATTCCGCGCGGCGTCGCGGCAACCATCAGCTTGCCGAGTCGAGAATCTACTACCGTGTAATTGATCGTCATATCCTTGCCACCCTTCTTGTAAACTGCCGGCGTCATGCCGAGTGTCTCCCCCGCCTTTTCGTACAGCGATCGACTTGAGCCGAACCCGCTATCGTAAAGCGACGTTGTGACGTCATTCTCGCGAACATTCTTTTTGAAATTTTCTATACGAATCATGTCGGTAACCTCTTTTGGTGATAGACCGAGAACGGTCTTAAATGTTTTTTGTAGATGACCCTGGCTGACCTCAAGCCGCGACGCGATATCGTCGGCGGTCGGGATGTCATCGTATTCCGATTGCAGAATCTCGAATGCTCGGACGACCAGCATTGCGGCAGGACCGGGAAAATACTCGTTCGCGGGTTTGCACCGAAGACAGGCGCGGAATCCGGCGCGTTCCGCCTCGGTCGGTGTTGTATAAAAAGTCACGTTCTGACGTTTCGGGCTCCGCGAAGTACACGACGGCCGGCAGAAAATACCGGTGGTCTGCACGCCGAAGTAGAAGACTCCGTCGAACTCCGGGTTTCTCGTCTCCACCGCCATCCATTGCCAGTCTATTTGTCCGCTCATCATGTTTCCGACTCTAGAGATTTGTTTTTATGGATTCTATCCGATTTTAGAGATGTAATTCTCAGGGTAAGAGCGGGGGCAAGCCCGCCTTCCGGACCCGCGAACGGGGTGCAGGCCCCGACGATTAGCTAGAATGTCGCGTTGACGAGGTCTGTCTGCCACATTCGCAGGTCCGGAAGGCGGGCTTGCCCCCGCTCTATCGGACTTCAGCATTTTGCCTGTATTTGCTATCTTTATACCTTGCCCCGAAAGCATTAATACCTGACCTAAAGGACTTATCTAATGGCGACAGCTGCAGAAAAGATTGGTAAAAAGAGCGGAAAGACAAACGGCAAAGAAGTCGTTGCAGAAGAAGCGAAGACGACCGAGGCGGACGGCTACGTGGACGAGACAAAAACTCAGCAGACCGCAAAAGGGACCGCCGCCGAAGCGCCTAAGGCAGAAACGAAGAAAGCAGCCGCTGACATCGACCGCAGACACGGTCTAGATACCGAGACGCTTATCGGTCTGTACCGGACGATGTACATGTCCCGCCGTGTCGACGATAAAGAAATCCAGCTCAAAGGTCAGAACAAGATCTTTTTTCAAATTTCGGGCGCCGGGCACGAAGCTGCACTGGTCGGTGCGGCGCTTGCGATGAAGCCGGCCTACGACTGGTTTTTCCCTTATTACCGGGATCGTGCGCTAATGCTCGGGCTCGGGATGACCGCGCAGGAGATGTTATATTCCGCGGTCGGAGCAGAGATCGATCCGAACTCGCACGGACGGCAGATGCCATCACACTGGGGACATAAAGATCTAAATGTGCCGTCACAGTCTTCGTGTACCGGAACTCAGGCGCTTCACGCTGTTGGTGCGGCCGAGGCGGGGTATCGTGCTTCGCTAGTGAAAGATCTGCAGGATAAGATCACCGGCTTCAAAGGCGACGAGGTCGTCTACATGTCCGTCGGTGACGGCACGACGAGCGAAGGCGAATGGTGGGAAGCTCTCAACACGGCGAGCAACTTAAAGCTGCCGGTCATCTTCTGCGTCGAAGACAACGGCTACGCGATCTCGGTGCCGGTCGAAGTTGGAACCGCCGGCGGTGATATTTCGAAACTCGTCGCGGGCTTTCCGGATCTCTACATCCAGAAATGCGACGGAACCGATCCGCTCGAATCGTATGCGACGTTCAAACGCGCCGTCGAATATTGCCGTGCACGAAAAGGACCGGCGTTCGTTCATGCAAAAGTGATTCGCCCGTATTCGCACTCGCTTTCGGATGACGAGAAATCATATCGGCCTGACGAAGAACGCGAGGCAGACGCCGCGATCGATCCGATAAAAACTTACGCCGAGTTCCTGATGACAGACGGTATCGCGACGAGCGAGCAGCTCGAAGCGTTGCGGAAAGAGGTCGACGACGAAGTAAACAAAGCCGCGGACATCGCGATCGAAACCCCGCAGCCGGCACCTGAAACGGCGCTTAGAAATGTTTTCTCACCGGACATCGATCCGACAGATCGTCAACTCTTCGATACCGAAGACGGAGCCGAGCTCTCGGGCAATGCGAGTACGATGGTCGATCTTATAAATCGATGCATGCATGAAGAGATGGAACGCGATCCGCGAATCGTTGTCTTCGGCGAGGACGTGGCCGACTGCTCGCGTGAAGAGTATCTGGAAACTCTCAAAGGCAAAGGCGGCGTGTTCAAGGTGACCGCCAATCTGCAACGAAGCTTCGGTTCGGCTCGTGTATTCAATTCACCGCTTGCAGAAGCGAACATCGTTGGCCGTGCGGTAGGAATGGCACTTCGCAATCTCAAGCCGGTTGTCGAGATCCAGTTCTTCGATTATATTTTCCCGGCGATGATGCAGATCCGCAACGAGGTCGCGGTTACGCGCTGGCGTTCGGATGGCGATTCGAAATGCCCGATGGTGATGCGTGTTCCGGTTGGCGGTTATCTAAAGGGCGGTGCCGTCTATCACTCGCAATCGGGAACGACATTGTTTGCTCATACGCCCGGACTGATGATCGCGTATCCGTCAACGGCGCTCGATGCGAACGGACTGCTGCGTACGGCGATCCGCTGCGACGACCCCGTTCTTTTCCTCGAGCATAAACACCTCTATCGGCAGATCTACAACAAGTCGCAA
>JBKJOR010000396.1:0-4846 GCA_046595575.1 Pyrinomonadaceae bacterium
CCTCGGTCCGCTGCCAATGGCGGACCTGCAGCGCCATCTTCTCCAACGTGGACGCGATGATCGCAAGCGTACAGAGATATTCCGCATATCGATCTCGCTGAATCACCTGCGTGGAAACATCCGCCGCGTGCAAAAGCAACTTCCTACACACACGCTCTTCGACATCGGGCGGCAGGTGCGAGAACGCACCGACCGGTCCGCTTATCTTGCCGACGGCAATGCGCTCTTTTGCAGTTTCGAGCCTCGCCTTGTTTCGCTGCATTTCCGAATACCAGAGCGCCCAGACAAGTCCGAACGATGTCGGTTCGGCATGAATTCCGTGTGTCCGCCCGATCTGCGGCGTGTCCTTGAATTCAAACGCCCTTCGTTTTAGCACCGCCTGCAAAGCATCGACTTTCGTCAAAAGAATGTCGCAGGCATCTTTCAGCAGTAGCGCATTCGCCGTGTCGACAACATCACTCGACGTCAGACCGTAGTGAACGAATCGCGCCGCGTCACCAATGTTCTCCGCGAGGTTCGTCGTAAACGCGATGACGTCGTGGTCGGTCGTCTTTTCGATCTCGTTGATCCGCTCGACGGTAAAGGCAGCTTTCGACTTTATCTCGCTGAGCGCCTCATTCGGGATAGTACCGTCCTCCGCGTGAACCTCGCAGACGGCGATCTCAACGTCGAGCCACTTCTGAAACTTGTTCTGCTGCGACCAGATCGCGCCCATCTCGGGCAATGTGTAACGTTCGATCATAAATTCATATCAGCTCGGGCTGGCTAGGTGCTTTCGGCTCCTCCGCTCGGTGTGCGGAAAAGCTATGGTTTTTGTTGAGACAGTAATCCGCTTCCGGCTTCGCCGCTCGGTGTGCGGAAAAGCTCTGCTTTTCCGACGGGCCTAAAAAAGTCCTTGCGGCTACGCCGCCAGTGGGGCGGCGTAGCCGCCGGCCAATGAGGGAGCTGTCGGAAAAGCATAGCTTTTCCGCACACCGGGCGGCGAAGCCGGATTGCACTAGCCTTGAGCTTTTCCCCCATGCCCATCCCGGTCGCCTTATCCGATTCAGTTGTGCCCATTTCAACTTCCCCAACCCTCAATCAATTCCGCCGCTCTAATCCAATTTCCGCAGCCCTCACTAATCCCATCGCCCTCATTGCACTCCGTCGTCTTACTCCAATCCTTTCTCCTCCACCTCAACATGTTTGTCACCCAACATATCCTGGATGTAAACCATCTGCACCACCACCATTATCACCGCCAGCAGAGGCGTCGCGAGAACGAGACCTAGTCCGCCAACGAGCACGGCAAGCGCGAGCTGGAAAATTATCGTCAGTGCGGGCGGCAGCTCGACGGTTTCGCGTTCGATCAGAGGGGTAACAATGTTCGACTCGATCAATTGAACACCGACATACAAGCCGAGGACGTAAAGCGCCGTGATCGGGCTATCGATGAACGCCAGCAGAAGCGCAGGCAGCGCTGAGATGATCGGTCCAAAATTCGGTATGAAAGAAAGCAGACCGGCGATCAAACCGAGCGTCAGAGCTAGCGGCACACCCAAGATCGAAAGACCGATCCAGGTAATCACACCGATGAAGATCATCGAAGCCACTTTTCCGATCAGCCACCATCGGAGCGTCTCGCCAACGGCCTCGACCACCTGCGTCGCGCGATGCCGGCGCGACAACGGAAACAGTTTGATAAATCCGTGGACGTAGAATCGAGGCTCTGTTGCAAGATAGATCGCGAGAAGGATTACGATGAAAAAATTCCCGACGACTCCGACTGTTGTCGAAAAGAATCCGCCGACACCGCTTAGCAGAGAAGACGGATTTATGTTTTGACGAATATCTTCAACGCTTGGAAGCTGTTCGATCAGAGCTCGTCCCCATCCGAATTGCGAGACGTAGAGAGAAACTTTCTGCGCCGACTCGGGCAGCTTCGCTCGAATCTCTCGCATCTGATCCGCTACATCCGGAGCCAACAGCGTGATTGCTCCCGCAAGTATCGCGAGGAGCAAGATCGAAACGATCATCACTAACCAGCCTTCACTAAGCTTGAGAAATCGGCCAAGAAGGTCGGCGACACCGCGCAAAAAGATCGCAAGTAGGGCCGCAGCAAAGATCAGCAGGACGACGTCAAAGGTGAAGTAAAGGAGTGTGAGTAGAAGTAGGGTTAGCAGGACAAGGCCGATGGCGACCAAAACCCGACCGGCAAATGCCTGCTCCGAACGCGTATTCGATTCCATCTAAATGATGCCCTTGTCTATCAGCAATTCTGCATTGAGAATAGCGCAGCCTGCGGCACCCCGCACGGTATTATGACTCAGGGAAACGAAACGGTAATCAAAAACGTTATCGGGAAATATTCGCCCAACGCTGATCGTCATCCCGTTACCGTTATCGCGATCAAGCCTCGGTTGAGGTCGCGAAGGCTCGTCGAACACGTGCATAAACTCCGCCGGGGACGAGTGAAGGTCGAGGACAGGAAATGAGCGCATTGCTTTGAGCACATCTTCGAGCGTCGCGTTCTGTTTCAAATTCACCCGGACCGCGGCCGTATGTCCGTCGATGACGTCGACACGAAAGCATTGTGCCGATACAGAAAAATCGGCATTCGTAATTACGCCATCGGAAAACTTTCCGAGGATCTTCTGGGCTTCGATCTCAACCTTGGGTTCTTCGCCCGCGATATACGGCAGGACATTATCCGAAATATCCATCGCGGAAACACCCGGATAGCCTGCACCGGAAATGGCTTGCATCGTCGTGATCACCGCCGCCTCAACGCCGAAAGCGCGGTGGAGCGCGGCGAGCGGCGGAGCGAAACTCGTAACTGCGCAGTTCGGATTTGTCACGATGAAACCTTTGCCAAAGCCGCGAAGCTTGCGTTGAGTTTCGATCAAACCCACATGTTCGTGATTGATTTCTGGGATGAGTAGCGGGACGTCTTCGTCCATTCGATAGCATGACGAATTGCTGATCACCGGAAAACCCGCCCGAGCGAATGCCTCTTCGGTTTCGCGTGCGACATTTGATGGAAGGCTCGAGAAGACAATATCGCAATCGAGCGGCGGTTCTATCGGCTGCACCTCGATATCACGAACCGATTTTGGAATGTCACCAGACAGCTTCCAGGCGCACGCCTCGACGTAGGGTTTACCTGCAGATCGGTCCGACGCTCCGAGCGCTGTTATTTCGAACTGCGGATGACCCTCGAGAAGCTGAATGAAACGCTGACCGACGGTCCCGGTCGCGCCTAGAATGCCTACTCTGTATTTTTTCATAGAGAGAACGAAGGCTTTCCAGCCAGTCGCCAACGTGGACGGACTGAGAGTCCGTACTACAACACTTCCTTCATTCGTCGCACACCTTCGGCCAACTGCTCTTCCGGGTTACAGAACGAGATCCGCAAGAAGCCTTTTGCTTCGCTGCCGAATGCGACACCGGGAACCGTGATGACACGGTTCTGTAGAAACTTCTCGGCGACTTCGATATCGTCTCCTATCGACCGGACATCGAGCATCGTGTAGAAAGCCCCTTCCGGAGCGGTCGAATTTAACCCGAGCTCGGTTTCGAAAAGAGCCACGAGGAATTCCCCGCGTCGCCTATAGATCTCGCGGGCGTCGGCTTTTGCCTTCTCAGCCTCTTCGGCCCATCCGAGCAAGGCCGCTTTCTGCGAGATCGTCGATGTGCACACCGTTGTGAACCCGTGAAGCACCTGAATCGCATTGATAAGTTCCGGGTCTTTGCAGGCCGCCCATCCCAGACGCCAACCGGTCATCGACAAACTCTTCGACAGGCCGCTGATTATGATCGTCTTATCGTAAAACTCGCTTGCCGAACGCGGTCTTTCCCTAAAGTAGAGGTCACTGTAGATCTCATCCGATATTAGCCAGATGCCCGTACCGTCGAGGGCAGCCGCGATTTGCTTCAGGTCACCCTCGGTCAAGATCTTGCCGGTCGGATTTGAAGGCGAGATGACAACGGCAAGTTTTGTTCGTTCGGTGATCTTCGATTTGAAATCTGAAATATCAAATTCGAAATCCCCATCCGCAGGCATTCGATAGTAAACCGGTGTCGCTTGTGCAATGTGTGCGCATGCGTCGTATGCCGGGAAACTCGGATTCGGAAGTAGCACCTCGTCGCCAGCTTCGACAGTGGAAAGAAACGCGTCGCTCATCGCTTCCTGCGACCCGCACGTAACTACGACGCCAGTCCGAGGCAGATCCAGATGCGGGTACTGTTCCGCGATCTTGTCTCGCAGTGCCGGTATCCCGGGATGCGATGTGTAACCGTTCTGCTCTTCGAGCGTAACTCGAGCGGCTTCGTCCCTAATAAACTGCGGCGTCGGCAGGTCGGGTTCGCCCAAACCGAAGTTGATGCTGTCGGGCAACGCGCGTTCGAAAAACTGACGGATCAGCGTCGGCTTCAGGCCGCGCAGTCTGGAAGGTAATTCGAAGGGATGATCTTTCAAGGGTCTGACCGTCGCACTCATTTTCCGTCCCCGTGACCGGATTCCTCCAGATCGTCCTCAAGCTCCTCGCGGACGTCCCCGACCTCAACGTTGAATTCGCCTTCGGCTTGGGTGATCGGGTCACCGGTAAGTACGCCGCCGATGGTCTCGATCTCGCCGATTATTTTCTGGCCGAGTCCCGAGATCTTGTCCGCGATGCCGTTCCCTTCGCTGTCATTCTGATCGTTCATATTTGTGTCCCGCTTTTATTCTAGGCGATTTTGCCTCTATGTCAGAACCGGGGAGGGATTTGGGATTTGGGATCTGGGACCTGGGATTTGGAGTTTGGGACTTGGGACTTGGGACTTGGGACTTGGAACCTGGAACTTGGAACTTGGCTCACATCCGAGC
>JBKJOR010000441.1:0-12690 GCA_046595575.1 Pyrinomonadaceae bacterium
GGAAGAGAAGGAATGCGCTGGCAATCAGGAGCCACGAATCGGTGAACGGGATAAAGAGAAAAACGATGAACTGGCCTATGACCTCATCAACGACCGCTTGCGGAGCGTCTGTATTGCCGAGCAGCTCGATCGAGCGTGTCGCCGCCCATATCCCGATGAGTATATAGATCAGCAGGGCGAGAAGGATCACGGCGTGGATCGCCGCTACTAGAAACTCAGGAGATTCGAACGAGGCCGTGTAGCGAACCGAACTAAACGATGAGGCGAGCAGGACATAAAACCCGACCGCGAGAAGCGAGCCGTACGTTCCCGGGGCGAGCGGAAGATAACCAACACCGCACGTTGTGACGGCGAGCGAGAGATAGTCGAGTATTCCGTTGGGCGCGCGTTTTTCGACATTTGCTTTCATGATCTATGCGGACCGCTCATCAAGGAGAATCAGATTCTTGCAGAACTTCCACCCCGTCAGCCGAGGCAGCTTACACTCGCCGAAACAAGGAGGGGAGTTTTTTGTCCTCTGTCAGCCGAAGCGGCGAGGCGGATTCCAAACTAAAACTCGATTCCCTGCTGGGCATAGATACCCGCATGGAAGGGATGCTTGATCTCCCGCATCTCAGTGACCAGATCTGCGGCATCGACAAGTTCGGCAGGAGCGTTCCGGCCGGTCATTATCATGTGTAGATGAGGCTGTTTTTCGCGGGCGGCCCTGACCTCCTGAAGCACTTTTTCCACGCTGAGGAACTTATAGTCGAGCACGTAAACGATCTCATCGAATACTAGCACCTCATACTCCTCGCTTCTCATCTTCTCTACGCAAAGTGCCCAGGTCTCTTCGGACGTTTCGATATCCTTCGCCGTATCCTTTGTGTCCCACGTAAATCCATCGCCCATCGTATGGATCTCGATTCCGAGTTTTTCGAGCGATTCGTGCTCGCCGTATCGGTCCGTCTTAGATTTCATGAACTGGATCAGGCAGCACTTCATCCCCCGGCCGGCGGCCCGAACGAGCACGCCGAGCGCCGCAGTGGTCTTACCCTTGCCGTCGCCAGTGTTCACCATCAAGAGGCCTTTTGTATTCTCGCGATACTCTTCGCGTCGCCACTTGTAGCGCTTCTCTTTTGTTTCGGTCATGGATGAAGTTGTTCCAGGCAGATCCGCCCCGAGAACATCGGGGAAGTCTCTTAATTCTAGCCGGTGGAAACCTACCCTGGTAGCACGGGTGCTCTGACTCTACAGCACGTCGGGCGTGACGGTAATGTCGCCGGCCCAGGTCGCTTCGGCTTTTTCAACGGCTTCGGAAACTGCAGCCACGAGCTCCCGCTCCTTCAGGTTCCAACCGCCTTCAACCCGAAGGCCCGCCGCATTACGGTGTCCGCCACCGCCGAATGTCTCCGCGACCTTCGCGACATTGATATCACCTTTCGATCTGAGACTCACTCGATATTCGTCGGGGCCGACCTCGCGCATGTAAACCACCGCAAGCACTTCGCGCGCCGCCAGCGGAATATTTACAAATCCATTATTGTCGCCGTCCACCGCCTCGGCTATCTTTCGCATCTCGAGAGTCTGTCGCAGTATCGCGACCTTACCGCTCTCATCACGTCTAACCGTGGCTAGCACTTGCCGCATCAGTTCGATCCGCGACCACGGGTAGTTGTTGTAGACGGCTTCGGAGATAGTCGCAGGTTTCGCTCCCGCCTTGATCAGCTCGGAGGCGACCTTTAAAGTCCGATCCGTTGTATTGGAAAAATGAAATGATCCGGTGTCTGTAACGAGCGCCATGTAGACGCACTCGGCGATCTCGCGCGAAACGCGCCCGCCGATCGCCTTACACAGGTTGTAGATCATTTCCCCGACTGCCGAGGCCGTCGAGTCGATCCAGTTGATCGTCCCGAAATGCTCGCTTGTCGCGTGATGGTCGATATTTACCGTGAATTGATCTTCGAGACCCTTTATGCCGGGCCGTTCGAGGTCGGAGCATTCGATGATGAAGATCGCGTCGTAGTCGTCGTCGAGACTTTCGATATCGCGGATCTCATCAGCTCCAGGAAGGCTTCGGTAAGAGACCGGGATTTCCCCGCGAACGATCACCTCAGCCGACTTACCCAATGAACGCAGCAGCCAGCATAATCCAAGCGACGACCCGACGCCGTCGCCATCGGGCTTGATGTGCGTCGTGATGCCAAACCTATTCTTGTTTTCAATTAACTCAACTACTTGACTTAACACTCTTTCAATAGTGGACAGTTGATAGTTGATAGTTGAAAGTTACGAGAACTGTCCACTATCAATTATCAACTATCCATTGTTATCTTCCTTCTCAATTAATTCGCCCTTACTCGTCAGATCCGTCAGGATCGAGGTCACCCGCGACGCGTTCTCCTCGGCTGTGTCGCGGACAAAGTTCAGAAGCGGAGCAAACCGCATACTCAAATTCATCGCAACTTGCTGCCGGACAAATGTCGCCGCGTGCTGCAGTGCCTTCAAAGCGCTCTTGATCTCTTCTTCGGTTCCATGGACAAGTACGTAAACTTTCGCATCCCGCAGATCTTCGGAAACCTTGACATCCGTGACGGTCACCATTTCGATCCTCGGATCGTCCAGTTCAAAGCCGACAACCTCGGCTATTTCTTCGCGTAGCTGCTCAGCTAATCTCTCCGGACGACGCATACTTCCTTAGTGAGGAGTGATGGGTGATAAGACAAGGTTCAAATCTTTCTTCCTGCCAACTCGTCCCTCATCATTCGTCACTTATAACTTTTAAAGTTCTGTTGCCGCGATACTCTCGATCATGTAAGCCTCTATCTCATCGCCGACCTTGAGATCATTGAAGTTGACGAGGCTGATACCGCATTCGTATCCCGATTTCACTTCGCTCGCGTCATCTTTGAACCGCTTGAGAGTGGAGATGTCACCTTCCCACGCGACGACGCCGTCGCGGATCAAACGCGCTTTCGCCTGGCGGCGGATCAGACCGTCCGTAACACGGCAGCCGGCAATCGTGCCGATCTTCGAAACCTTGAATACTTCCTGAACCAACGCTTTGCCAAGGATGACTTCCTTCTCGATCGCGTCGAGCATTCCGATCATCGCCGCTCGAATTTCTTCTTCAACCTTGTAGATAATCGAATGCAGTCGGATATCAACATCCTCGTGTTTAGCAACGTCGCCTACACGGGCCTCGGGACGAACGTTAAAACCGATGATTACGACGGCCGTAGACGCGTCGTCGGCCTGTGTCGCCGAAGCGAGGAGTACATCCGATTCCGCGATCGCACCGACGCCGGCGCGAATGACTCGGACCTTAACTTTCTCCGTTGAAAGTTTCTCGAGCGTACCTTTGAGAACCTCGACCGAGCCCTGCACGTCGGCCTTGAGGATGACAAGCAGTTCTTTGACCTCGGACTGACCAAGCGATTCGATGCCACGCTTCGTCGTTTTGATCATTGCGGCCTGGCGGGCGTGCATCTGCCGCTGACTTGCGATGTCCTGCGCTCGTTCAATATCCGACACGACCTGGATCGCATCACCAGCTTGCGGAACTCCCTGGAGTCCCAAAACTTCGACCGGCGTAGCGGGCGGTGCCTCGGTTATCGCAGCTCCCGTATCCGAGAACATCGCGCGAACCTTGCCGTAAAATTGCCCGGCAATGAACGGATCGCCGACGCGCATTGTCCCCTGCTGTACAAGTATAGTCGCAACCGAACCGCGTCCCTTATCGAGCTTTGCTTCGAGGACAACGCCCGATGCGCGCCGTGTCGGGCTCGCCTTTAGATCAAGAATATCGGCTTGCAGTAAAACGGTTTCAAGCAGCGTGTCCAATCCCTCGCGCTTCTTCGCCGAGACCGGCACCATCTCTACGTCACCGCCCCAATCGACAGGCTGCAAGCCAAGTCCCGCGAGGCCCTGCTTTACCTTGTCGGGGTTAGCGTCCGGCTTATCAATCTTATTGATCGCGACGATCATCGGAACACCGGCCGCTTTTGAGTGCTCAACAGCCTCGATCGTCTGGGGCATTACTCCGTCGTCTGCGGCGACTACGAGAATTACAACGTCCGTTGCCTTAGCACCACGTGCACGCATCATCGTAAATGCTTCGTGACCCGGTGTGTCCAGGAAAACGACGCGTCGCTTTGTCGTTGGATCGTCGGGATTAGTGACGAAGACGCTGTAAGCTCCGATATGTTGCGTGATGCCGCCAGCTTCACCTTCCGCAACCCGCTCCGAGCGAATAGCATCGAGCAGCGATGTCTTTCCATGGTCGACGTGACCCATGACGGTCACGACGGGTGCTCGTACCTCTTCTGTGTCGTCGGCATCAGCGGCGATGAGCTCTTCGAACTCTTCCTCCACGACCATCTCTTCGAACGGTACAAAGCTTAGCTCGTAGCCAAAATCCGTTCCCATTTCAATCGCCATCTTCTCTGCGATCGCCTGGTTGAGTGTAGCGAAGACTCCGCGTTTAATAAGCAACTGGACGATGTCGCGAGGTGTGATACCGAGAGCTTCGGCGAATTCTCGAACAGTCGCACCTTCGACGAGACGGACCTGCTTGAGTGCACCCGCATCACGAGCCCCGACCTGATCGAGAACTCGCTCTTCGATGGTTCGCAGACGGGGTGCGTCCTGGTCGCGCTCCGCAAAACGCCCGCTTCGGTCCGCTCCTTTTCCTTTCCGTCCACCGGAGCGTCCCGGTCGCCGTCGGTTGTCGGCCGGCGGTGTGTAATTCAATTGCGGTGTGGAAGTTTCACCTGGAGTACCTCGAAGTTCGGGACGCCGTCCACGCGCGTCAGCCGATACTCGCTCGGGGTCTAACTTACCGGTTCTAACGGGCGCCTCGGAGACAACCCGCTCACCTGGCTTAACGCCCTTGTTAAGAGCATCGCGAGTCAGCGTCAGCTGCTTGATCTGCGTGCCGCCCGGTCGCAAGACGCGTGCGGGATTCGCTGGTTCATCGATCGTTTCGGTCTGCGGTTGGGATTCGGCCTCTAACGAGGGCATTTCGGCTTCGACCTCAGGCGCCACGGGCTCGGATTCCGATGAAGGAACCGCTTCGACCTCCGCTACCGGCTCGACGACCGTCTTCTTCTTGAGGACTTTACGCACCGACGGCGATGCGACCGCTTCGGGATCGTCTACCGGAACTTCGACAGTAGGCTCCGACGCTTCAATAGTCTCGGCAACCTCGTCGTATTGTTCGGACGTATCTGCCTCGGATTCGGATTCAACCTTCTTCGACGCCTTGATAATCTTAATGGCTCGTTTTGGTGCGGTCTCCGTTTTCGGGAAATATTTGAGACGTACCTTATCCGCCAACTCGGCGCTCACCGAATTCGAAGGTACGCTTACGTCGGCTCCTTCGCGACGCAGATCTTCCATCACGCGCTTAGCATCTTGTTTGATCTCTCGCGCCAGGTCGTAGATCCGGATTTTCTTGCCAACAGCCATAATTTTCTCTAACCAAGTCGGGCAGCTACTTTACAGAAGACGATCACGATCCTTCCGTGTTTTCAGTCTCGTCAACAGCAACGTCGTCGCTTCCTTCCGCCGCTTCGGGTGTCGCGACGTCTTCGGTCGGAACCTCCGCTGCAACCGCCACCTCTTCGGGAATCTGATCGACATCAGCCAGCACTTCTTTTTCCGATCCGGTCGGCTGCTCGTCGTCCGCTTCGCTGGTCGCGTCATCAGCGATCGGCTCAGCAGTATCGCCAATTGCGGCGGCGGATGTTTCCGAGCCATCGACCTCTGCCGCAATTTCCGAATCGACTGTGTCCGCGGTTGCTGCGTCACCTTCTTCCTGCGGATCAACTTCCTGATTACGAGCTTCGACGATCGCCTTAGCCGACGTGATTATCGATTCGGCTTCGTCAAGACTCACGTCAAGGTATTCGACCAGATCATCGACCGATGTAGCGGCAAGTGCTTCCACGTCCGCGATACCTTTCTCGGAGAGGGTCTCGGCCTGACTCGGCGAAACACCTTCAAGCGCCGAGATCGGAACGGCTTCGCCTGAGGCCATCATCTTACCCATCTGCAGAGCGATCTCCTTCTTCAGCTTCTCCTCGCTGACGATATCGATATCCCATCCGACGAGCCTTGTCGCAAGACGTACATTCTGTCCTTTCTTACCGATCGCAAGACTTAACTGGTCTTCGGCAACGATAACTTCCATCTTGCGTTTGTTGATATCCGTAATCCGGACCTGTGAAACTTTCGCCGGCGACAGGGCGTTTGCCGCAAACACCGACGGTTCATCGGACCACTCGATGATGTCGATCTTTTCACCGCGAAGCTCTTTGATGATCGATTGAACGCGTGACCCTTTCATTCCGACACAAGCTCCAACGGGATCGACGTCTTTTTCGTTCGATGCCACCGCGATCTTTGCTCGGTCGCCCGGTTCACGAACAGCAGACTTGATCACGACAGTGTCATCGTAGATTTCCGGAACTTCCATCTCGAACAACCGCTTGATCAATTCCGACGAAGCTCTTGACACTCTGATCTGCTGACCTTTCTGATCTTTCGTGACGTCGACGATCGCCACGCGAATACGCTCACCCTGGTTCCACATTTCGCCTCGCGATTGCTCGCGTTTCGGCAAGATCGCTTCTAGATTGTTTCCAAGATCGATGACCATGTCGCCGCGCTCGAATCGCTTCACGGTGCCGTTTATCAGTTCGCCCTTGCGGTCGATATATTCGTCGTACACCTTTTCGCGGATCGCCTCGCGCACTTTCTGAACGAGGATCTGCTTCGCGGTCTGTGCCGCGATGCGCCCCATTTCTTCCTGCGGAAGCGGGATTTGAAGCATGTCTCCGATCTCGATCTCGTCACCCGCTAGTTCCTGCGCCTCGACAAGGGATAATTCGGCAGAATCGTTTTCTACTTCTTCGACAACGGTCTTCTGGAGCGAAATCTCGATCGCACCCTCGTCGTTGTTCCATTCGACCTGAATGTTGTCGCCGGTCTTGTCTTGGGTCCTGAACTGCTTACGTGCCGCGGCCTTTACCGCGTCTTTCATGGCTTCGATCACCATGTCACGGTCTAGCCCTTGTTCACTACACAGCGCTTCGATACTCTGTCCAATCGATGATGTCATAACGTCAAACCACGTCAGCGGTTCCGGCGGCTACCGCTTTTTCTTAAACTCTTCTGAAAGATCGACCCGCAAATTTGCCTTTTCTACCTTTTCAAAAGGTATGCGAACGGAGCCGTTCGTCTTGTCGTCGAATAATATTTCCGAGTCTTCAACGGCAACTATCCGTCCATTGAAGTTTGCTTGTCCGTTGATCGACTCAATTGCCTTAACCTTTGCCTTCTTACCAACATTCTTTTCAAAGTCCTCAACAGAAAATAGGGGCCGATCAAGTCCCGGCGACGAAACTTCCAAAACGTAGGATGCCGGAATAAAATCCTCCGCATCGACAACCGCTTCTATCGCTCGCGAAACCAAAGAACAATCCTCTATCGTGACGCCTTCGGATTTATCGATGTAGATGCGAACGGTCATATTCCGTTTGCTACCTACGATCTCGGCATGAACGAAGTCGACACTATTCTCGTTCGCAGCCTGCGTGGCAATTTGGTCGAATCTTTCGGCTATCGAATCCCGCTGCATCACTTTAAAACCAAAATAAAAAGTGGGCACGAAACCCACCCAACACGTCCCACGCATCGCAGGAAAACGAGAGTATATAACAAAGCGGCCAGGTAAGACAAGCTACACCCGGCCATGCGACAGGTATCCGCCCGCTCTGAGAAAGAGTGTGTTTACGACGTGAGGAAACTATCGGCAGCAACCCGGGCGGCGCCGAGAATCCCGGCCGAGTTTCCCAGGTGCGCTCGGACAAGTTTTGTTCGGCATGCCGGTTGTCGGAAGGCATTTTCAAGAATTGCCGATTGGACCGCTTCGATAAAGAACTCCCAACCGCCGGCTGCGCCTCCGCCGATTACGATCATTTCGGGATTTAGAACGTCGATAAGATCGGCGAGTGCGACGCCCAGATAATGGCCCATTAGGCGGAATGCTTCAATCGCGCTAGCGTTCCCGCCCAGGGCGGCTTCGTACACTCCTTTTGCCGTAAGCGGAGTCGCACCCTGATTCCCGGAGGCCGTCGAATCCGTCCCAATCAATTCTTTTGCGATTCTGACGAGCGCCGTCGCCGACGCATATTGTTCAACGCACCCGCGGCTGCCGCAGCCGCACTCGACTCCGCCGGGCTGCACGAGGATATGTCCGATCTCACCGGCGGTCCCATCTGCACCACGATACGGCCGGCCATCTAGAATCAGTCCGCCGCCGATTCCGGTGCCCAATGTTACAAAAATTGAATGGTCAGCATCCTTTGACGCCCCGAGCCATCTCTCGCCGATTGCGGCCGCAGTTGCGTCATTCTCGAGCAGAACCGGGATCGCGAGCCGGGAAGAGATATCGGGAGCAAGCTCAATCCCATCCAGCTCCGGCAAATTTGGCGACGCCAACACACTGCCGTGTCTAGTATTAACGAGCGCAGCAATAGCTACCCCAAACGCTTGTGGAGGATGTCCAGTCGCGGCAATGCACCATTCGGCATTGCGAATGATCGAACTGATCAGCTCTTCGGCAGAACCGCTGTGAGGAGTGTCGTCGGATATCTGGTGGATTATGACTCCGTCGCCAGCAACCGCGGCAACTCTGAGGTTGGTGCCTCCCACGTCAGCTGCCAGCACGTAATGGTTCTCCCTCATTCTCGTCCGGGTGCGTCTACGGTCTCTTGGGCCGATCGCTCTCGGGCACGTTCTTGTAAACGTCCTCGAACTTCGAGTACCCATCCTTGATCACAGTGTCCATCAGGTTTGCCTTATCAACAACGGTGACCTCGAGGAGGATCGACGGCACTTCCTTCCCGCCAAGTCTATCGTTTTTGAACGTTGTCGTCGCGAGCGGCTCCTTTTTCGCAAGCTTGATCGCCGCTTCAACAGCCTGACTGGCGAGTGGAACGATCGGTTTGTAGACGGTCATCGACTGCTTTCCGTCGGCAATATTTTGCAGAGCTTCTAGACCCGCATCCTGTCCCGTGACGAGGACCTTGCCCGTTAACCCTTTCTTGGCCAGAGCCGAAATCACTCCACCTGCCATTCCGTCGTTCGAGACTACGAACGCCTGGATATTGTCATTCTCTTTCGTGAGACTATTCTCGGCGAAATTGAGGGCGAGATCGTTCTTCCAATCGGTTATGAACTGGTCGGCGACGATCTTGATATCACCGCGATCTATTGCCGGCTGGAGCACCGCGAGCTGCTCTTTCTGCATGATATGCGCGTTGTTATCGGTCGAGGCACCGTACACCATTACGTAATTGCCCTTCGGCACGTTCTGGAGCGCGTACTCGGCGATCTTCCGTCCGATCACCGGAACCTGGTGTGAGATGTAAAGGTCTATCTTGTCGGAGTTTATTAGGCGATCGTAACTGATGACCGGCACGTTTTGGGCATGTGCCTTATCGACCATTGCCGCCGCCTCAGTGGCTTCCTGTGGTGCGATGACCAGCACGTCGACGCCTTGGGTCAACAGGTTATCAACGTCATTCGCTTGGCGGCTTGAGTTGTTGTCCGCGACGGTCACTACGCAATCCACATTCATTGCCTTACAGTGAGCCTCGAACGCGTCGCGGTCACGTTGCCAGCGCTCTTCTTTTACGGTCGCCATCGCGAAACCGATTTTGATCCGCTTAGTAGCGTCCGAGCCTCCATTTCCAGCCGTTGGAATGCCACCGGAGCTTCCATTTCCGGCTCCTGGTGGTGGAGCACAGCCGCCGACGAACATTAACATCAGGGACAAAATCGGGACAAACAACTTCATTAAGTTTTCTCCTTATCTATTGGACCTTACCAAGCGAGACAATTAAACCAAAATTCACCCTAATCGGTAAAGGATGGGCCTCGACGACTGGGTTCGCGAATCAGAAGACGAATGGCACGGAGAGGAATCGAAGGATCGTTAACCGACAGCCATACGGTTCTTTCAAACATTTCCAGAAATCCCTTTAAAACTTTCTACGAACTGTGATATAAATATCTATCAAATCTAAGCTTACGTAGTTTCTAAGCAAGGCGGCGTGTTCTTTTTCTGGTTTTTACTTCGCAAGGGTCGTTTTTATTGACATCAACCCTTGATTCATGTAAAACATTGAAAGGTTTGAATTTTTTTGAAATTATTGATTTTGGGCGATATAGAGGAGAGATATGAATAGCAAACTGTGGATTCGCAAGGCACTTTCTATGTGCTTATGTGTTGCGATACTCGCGACTTACTCAATGGTCGCATTGGCCGGCCCGCGAAAAGTGGCCGGTGAACTTACCGTCTCCGGAAAAGATGTTAGTGGTGAAACCCCGTTTGTTTTAGTTAACGGTGAAGCTGCACGAAGCGGTCGCTCGGTTTTTTCCGCTAGTACAATCACTACTTCAGAAGGAGTTAGTGCAGTTATAAATCTTGGTAAATTAGGAAGGGTCGAACTCGCTCCGGCGACTGTTCTGAACCTCAAGTTTGACGAAACGGGCGTGGCGGGCGATTTGGCCTCCGGCACAGTCTCTGTTCTCGGAACTTCAGACAAAGTATCCATCAAAACTCTGGACGGCAAAACTGTTCAGCTAGCGTCAGGTCAGTCGGTTTCGGCAGCTGGAAAGTTGCAGGATGACGACGATGACGACGATGACGACGGTGGAGCCGCTTGGTGGATCTGGGCAGCTGTGTTTGGAGGAGCCTCCGTGGTTATTCTTTGGACCGCACTCAAGGATGATGACCTTGACCTCGGCAGCGGCGGAACCGTTATCAGCCCTACTCGATAGAGCTTGCGACCTCTCCGCGGTTATGGCGTCACCGTACTGCGGAAAGGTTATTTCTTTAAGGATTGTTACAGGAGGAAATTAATCAAATGCTCGGCAAAAATTGTTTTCGTAAAATTACCACATCGCTTACTGCCGCGGCGGTGTTGTGTGTATATTCCATGGTTGGACTCGCCGCAACGAAAGATCTCACGGGTGAAATATCTGTTACTGGACAAGTGTCCGTAAACGGTCAGACTGCAGTATCGAACTCTACGATTATTTCTGGCAGCACCATCGTGACTGGATCGGATTCGAGCGCTATCATCAGCCTTGGAAAAACAGGTCGGATCGAGGTTCTCGCGGACTCGAGCATTGTTCTGAATTTCTCAGATTCAAGCATTGTCGGCATTCTCTCGTCCGGTAAAACTCGCGTAGCTAATGCCGCGGGTGTCGCCACAACAATAACGACAAAAGATGCGACTGTGATTGCGGATGCCGGCCAGGCCGACAACTTCACGGTCGAAGTCGAATGCTCGCATACACACGTCGACACGACATCCGGTCTTGTAACGATGCGCGAAGGAGCGTCGGACAAACAGATCGCGGCTGGAACATCTGCAACAGCGGGTAACCTTTCGCAGACAGGCTGCAAACCTTGCTTGCGTCCTGATTCGGCTCCGCCGGTTCGCGTTGCTGGATGGCCTTGGCTTATCCTCCTTGCGGCGGGTGTTGCCGGTGCTGCGATCCTTCTCGGTGGTTCGAATGACACCGACCTCGACGGCCCTGTTATCATTGTGAGTCCTACTCGCTAACAGCTTCCTGAACAAAACTCAGTTTTGTAACCATTGCGGGTCATATCTTGATGTGACCCGCATCATTTTGTGAATTTTTCGGCTTGAACGACGAGAACTAAATTTGTAGTCTTTATGTTTTACTAGTCGGACCTTCCACTTTATTTTGTTTGAATTATGCATATTGCAGTTATTGGAACCGGTTACGTAGGTTTGGTGACCGGTGCATGTTTTGCGGAATTCGGGGTTGACGTAACCTGCGTTGACGTCGATACAACCAAGATCGACAAGCTCAATCGAGGTGTCATACCGATATATGAGCCGGGGCTGGATCAGATCGTCGAAAAGAATGTAAAGGACGGACGACTTCACTTCACGACTGACATCAGATCAGCGGTACAGGGTGCTCAGGTCGTCTTCCTCGCAGTCGGAACGCCGCCACAGGAGGATGGGTCACCTGACATGAGTTTTTACAGGCAGGCAGCCAAGGATGTGGCGGAATCGATAAACGGCTACAAAGTATTGGTTACCAAATCGACCGTCCCTATCGGGACTGGGAAGTGGCTCCGGGAATTTGTCACGGAGAATCTTACGGTCGAAACCAAGTTCGGTGTTGCATCTAATCCCGAGTTCCTTCGCGAGGGTGCTGCGATAGATGATTTCATGCGACCGGACCGCGTCGTCATCGGCAGCAACGAGGACGAAGCGATCGAGGTGATGAAGGCCCTGTATCGCCCGCTTTATCTTATCGAAACGCCGATCGTCATTACTTCGCTCGAGGCAGCCGAACTTATCAAGTATGCGGCCAATGCGTTTCTTGCGACCAAGATAACGTTCATTAACGAGATCGCAAATCTATGCGACGCAATCGGCTGCGATGTTCACGATGTCGCGCGCGGAATGGGGATGGACAATCGCATCGGACGGAAGTTTCTGCACCCGGGCCCAGGTTACGGCGGGTCGTGTTTTCCTAAAGACACGCGAGCTCTCACAACCGTCGCCGACCAGTTTGGAGTAGAGACGAGAATTGTCGACGCAGTCATTGATGCGAACGAACGCCAGCGTGATGCCATGATACCGAAGATCGAAT
>JBKJOR010000244.1:0-10695 GCA_046595575.1 Pyrinomonadaceae bacterium
TATCCGCCCAAACTATCGACCTCGCGATCACCGAAGTGGACGTCACGACGTTCGAGCGAATAACGGTCACCACGCCGAAAGAAAGCTAGCCACGAACGCTGGAATGTTTCGTCTTTGACGCATCCTCCTAGATCCCCGTACTCCAAGTCTGCGTTCGAGCTCTCATCGTCAGGAACGCTGATATTTGCGAACTCAGGAACGAATTCCTCGGAAGGGCCGGGCGGGAGAATAGATGTCATTTCCGGGGCCGCTGCTTGAGGTTGGTTCTCGTGATTGACAGGGCGGGACTCGACCGTCTCCCGAACCACGGCGACGCCGGCGGAGAAGGCCGCCCAAAAAAGAGATAATCCGAAAACCCACCGTTTCATGCCGTGATTCTAACATAGGCATTGCGGTGATTTGATGTAGAATCTCGGCAGGCATGACTAGTTACAAAGTCGGTTTAGGCGTATCAGGCGGCATCGCAGCTTACAAAGCGGTCGAGGTAATGCGCTCGTTACAAAAAGCTGGGTGCGAGGTTTCAGTTGCAATGACGAAGCACGCGACGGAGTTCGTCCAGCCGCTCACATTCCGGGCCTTAACCGAAAAACATGTGATCGTCGACGACTATGATCCGTCGAATCCTGACCCGATCGCTCACATCAACTTTTCACAGTCGATCGATCTGCTGCTCATAGTTCCCGCGACGGCGAATATCATCGCGAAATTTGCAAACGGCGTTGCCGACGACTTTCTTTCATCTACGTATCTTGCGTCGAACGCTCCGGTACTCATCGCTCCGGCGATGAACACGACAATGTGGGATAATCCCGCAACGCAGCGAAATATCGAGCAGCAAAAAAAAGACGGCGTAAATTTTGTTGAGCCTGTCGCAGGAGAACTCGCGTGTAAGACGGTTGGGACAGGAAAGCTCGAGGACGTGGAGAATATTGTTCGACAAGCGCTCGATCTAGTGCGGAGTGCGGAATGCAGAATGAGGAATGAAGATACAGGGGAAGGTTCCAACGACCAGGAACAAATTCCGCACTCCGCACTCCGCACTCCGCACTCAAAAGACCTGTCGGGGGAGAAGATCCTCCTCACCGTCGGCGGAACCCGTGAGGCGATCGATCCGGTGCGTTTCATTTCGAATCATTCGTCGGGCAAAATGGGATTCGCCGTCGCTGAAGCTGCGCGTGATCGAGGAGCCGACGTCACGGTTATCGCGGGTGTAACAACCGCGGATCCACCGACCGGTGTAAATTTGATACGAGCTATATCAGCCGAGGAAATGCACGCTGCCGTGATGGAACAGCTGCCGAAGGCTACTGTCTTTGTCGGGGCGGCGGCGGTCGCGGACTACGCACCCGCAAACGCAGCTGCGGCGAAGATCAAAAAAGACGGCAAGGACCAGATGACACTCGAGCTGACAAAGACGCCCGACATTCTGTCAGACGTTTCAGCAAGCCGTTCGAACGGCCAACTTGTTGTCGGATTCGCGGCCGAGACCAACGATGTCGTGGAATATGCGCGTTCTAAGATGAGAAAGAAAAAGCTCGATATCGTCGTCGCTAACGACATCACCAAGGCGGGTGCGGGATTCAATACGGACACGAACATCGCCACGATCCTGACCGCGTCCGGCGAGCGTGAGTTTCCGCTTATGTCGAAACGCGAGTTGGCGGATAGGATTTTGGATGAGGTCGTAAAACTGCGAGCCGGAGAATGACGGTTCTTTTTGGGACTACTTCTCCGCCAGCCACGCGGTCCTAGAGTAAGGAGGGGAGCTTTTACAGAACTACCACCCCGTCAGCCGAAGCGGCTGCCACCCCTATAGACAACGGAGGGGGAGTTTTGATTGTTACTTCTGTGGTTATTACATGAAAAACGAAGTTTCTGATCTCATCTCCGATATAAAGGAGCAGGTTGTGTACCTCCGAGAGTTAGGTGTCGAGTCGCTGTCGGTGAATCTCCCGCAGCGTAACACTCAGTTGGACGCGACGCCGGTTCCGGTGCGACATACGGCGGCGATCGAGATCCCTGATTTCCCAAAACCAAAACCTTCCGCCCCTGGTTCGCGGTTAGCCTCACTACCGTCCTTAACAAAACGAGAATCCGCTATGCCCAAGTCGAATGACATAGAGACCGTGCTGAAGAGTGCTTCAACGGCGCCCGCTGTAGACGACTCGCCGCTCCTCGGCGCGATCAAAGGATTGCCCGAATCATCGGAGACAATGGAACAGATCTGGGCGGACCTCGGGAATTGTACACGTTGTCCACTCCACGAGGGACGAACGCAGATCGTACAAACGGTTGGGAATTACCAGTCCGACCTGATGTTTGTTGGCGAAGCCCCCGGGGCTGATGAGGACGCGAAGGGCGAACCATTCGTCGGACGTGCCGGCCAGTTACTTAACAAGATTATCGAGGCGATCGGGCTCAAGCGCGAAGATGTCTGTATTGGAAATATCAACCGTTGTCGCCCGCCTGGTAATCGTCAGCCGACCCTCCCCGAAGCTAACACATGCAAGCCCTTCCTTTTGCGCGAGATCGCCGTCATTCGCCCGAAGGTGATCGTGGTTATGGGTAATACCGCGCTTCATAATCTTCTCGATACGAAGGTCGGCATCTCGCGGATGCGTGGCCAGTTTCACGAATACTACGGCGTCCAGGTCATGCCGACATTCCATCCGGCGTATCTTCTTCGCGATGCGAGCAAAAAGCGCGAAGTATGGGACGACATGAAAAAGGTCCGCGACTATCTTTCCTCACTCGAAAAAGTGAATACTTGAATCCACACAAAGTTTGCCCACGAACTATTTTCTCAGACTAAGGATAATCGGGACGGAGGTGGGACGCGGATGCTGGGTTTGTACGGTGCGGAAAGCACGAGCGGAGGTCGGCTACGGGCGGGATATCTGCTATGCCGCGATATCACCAAGCGGTACGGTACGAGCTTTTATTTTGCGACTCAGTTTTTCCCGCGCGAGACAAGAGACGGCATCTACGCGGTTTACGCATTTGCCCGAATCCCGGACGAGATAGTCGACGATCCAAATAACCTTGATCGCGAAGACGCGATCGCAAAGCTCGATGCCTGGCGAAGCAAATGGCTCGATGCAATGAGCGCCGGCGGGAGCGACGACGACGTGATGAATGCGATAGTCCACGCTTTTCGAAAGTATGGGATCCCGGTCGAGGATGGCGAAGCCTTCCTCCGGTCGATGTTCATGGATGAGGAGAAGGTAGCCTACGCCGACTACCAGGAGCTGGAAGAGTACATGTACGGCTCGGCCGGCGTCATCGGATTGATGGTGACTCGGATAGTAGGGTATTCGTCTGAAGCCGCTTTCCCGTATGCGATAAAGTTGGGCTATGCGTTTCAACTGACAAACTTTCTCCGCGATATCCGGGAGGATTATGACGAGCTTGGCCGCGTTTACATGCCGCAAGACGATCTTGTGAATTTTGGCCTTTCGACCGGCGATCTCCAACGACACGTCCGCGACGAGCGCTTTTTAAAATTCATGAAGTTCCAGATCGCACGAACGAGGGCGGTCTATCGAGAGGCCCTTCCCGGGATCAAGTTGCTGAACTGGCGGGGACGTCTGGCAGTGCGGATCTCATACGTTCTTTACAAGGCGATTCTGAGCGAAATCGAGCGGGCTAATTACGATGTCTTCGCCGGACGAGTTCGCACGACCTACCATCGAAAACTCGCGCTCTCTGTAAAAGCACTCGCCGGGGTCTATGAATAAACACGTCGTCGTGATCGGGTCGGGCATCGGAGGATTGGGAACGGCCGGACTCTTCGCAAAGAAAGGCTATGATGTCACGGTTCTCGAGAAGAATCAGAACTTCGGCGGCCGAGCCAATATTTTCGAGGTCGACGGTTTTCGATTCGACATGGGCCCGTCGTGGTATCTCGCCCCGGACCTGTTCGAACATTATTTCAAGCTAGTGGGTGAGGAGGTAAGCGACCATCTCAACCTGCACCGCCTAGATCCTTCGTACAGGATCTACTTTCGTAACGACCCTCAGTCACTAGACATCCATTCCGACATTGAAATCGACACCAGATCATTCGACGCTATTGAACCCGGTTCAGGCGATAAGCTTCGCGCGTACCTGAATCAATCCGAATACCAATACAGTGTCGCGACCGAGCATTTCATGTACAAGAACTACGATACGGTGTTCGATTTTCTGAACCGCCGCGTCATGACCGAAGGGCAAAAACTTTCGGTGTTCTCGAAGATGCATTCGTTCGTGTCTCGGTTTTTCAAATCGAAAAAGCTGCAGCAGGTGATGGAGTACACGATGGTATTTCTCGGCACGTCGCCATACGAAGCTCCTGCCCTATACAACCTGATGTCGCACATGGATTTTAATCAAGGCGTGTTCTATCCAATGGGTGGTTTTTACGAGCTTATTAACGCACTCTGTTCAATCGCGAAGAAGAACGGAGCGAAACTGCGAAGTCGTGCTGAGGTCAGCGAGATCATTGTCGAAAACGGCCTGGCAAGAGGAGTCCGGCTATCCGATGGCGAGATCGTCGACGCGGACATCGTTGTCTCCAACGCCGACATGTGGTTCACAGAGACGAAGCTGCTTGATAAAAAATCGCGGACGCATTCCGAACGCTACTGGAACAAACGCGTAATGGCCCCGTCGGCTTTTATTATGTATCTCGGCGTCGGAGAAAAGCTGCCCGGCATTACGCATCACAATCTTTTGTTTTCCGAAGACTGGCGGGCTAACTTTGATGACATCTATAAAGCGCCGCGGCTCCCGCATCAGCCGTCCCTTTACGTCTGCGCACCGAGCGTAACCGACCCCAGCGTCGCACCACCCGGAAAGGAGAATTTGTTCGTGCTTGTGCCGATCGCTTCTGGTCTGGAGATGTCAGGGCCGGAGAAAGAAAAGTACGCTGATCAGATTCTGGAATTGATGGAGCGGGAAATGAAGTTGCCCGGCCTTCGCGAGAAGATCGAGTATCGACGAATTTACACCGTCGATGATTTTGCGGCCGATTACAACAGCTTCAAGGGTTCCGCTCTCGGCTTGGCCCACACAATATGGCAGACTGCGATCTTTCGCCCGAAGAACCAGTCTGCGAAAGTGAAGAACTTGTATTACGTCGGTGCCGGCACGAATCCCGGGATAGGTACGCAGATCTGTCTGATCAGTGCCGAACTCGTCTACAAACGTGTTCACGGTATCAAGAGCGCGGGGCCGATGAACACTCTTTAAAAGAATTTGGGCCAGGCGACGTACCAGAAAATTACGAGGCCGCTCGCCGCGTTGATCACTGGAAACGCGCGATAAAAACCAAACACGTTCTTTGAGTAGATCGAGAAGAGCATAAGCGCTACGTAGGCGAAACCAATGAGCATGAGCGGCAGTGCGAAAGTAAGGCAAAGAAGCGTGGCGACCGAATAACATGCTATGCAAAACATGTGCGTGCCGATTGGTCCGAGTTTCGTCGCGATCGTCTCCATGCAGGCAGCCGTATCGGACTCAATATCGGGTATCGCCGAGTACGCGTGCATTGCCGCTGTCCACAATCCCGCGGCAACAATAATTGAAAGCGACGGAAGTTCGCCCGTGATTAGTTGGTAGCCGAAAGCCCCTGGGAAAACGTAGAGAACGTTGAAGAGGGAATCGACGAACGGAACCTCTTTCGCGCGTACGGGCGGTGAAGAATAAAAGACGGCCAGCAGAATAAAGATCACCAAGGACGGCAGCGCGTTCGGAGCCAGAAAGACAGCCGTAATTATGAATGGAAGATTCAGGATCACAATCCACGTCCAAAGCGCTCGATGCGTTTCGGGACGGACAAGCATCTCATATTCGCTCTTCTTTGGATTGAGACTGTCCGATTCAAAATCGAAAATATCGTTAATGCCGTAGACGAGGAGATTTGCTGGCAATAGAAAGTAGAGAGCGAACACCATTGAGTCAAGTCGTAGAAAGTCAGCAGGCGATCCGACCGCGGCTGCTAGACCGACGATGTAGGGACCGAACACGTAGAGCCAAAACCGCGGCCGGCTGATTGCGATGATCCTGGTCATGCTCGATAGTCGTTCGTCAATACGGTATCCGCTTTCTTTGCGACTTTGCGGGAAGCAAACCGCTGACTTCCCGCGAAGACGCAAAGACGCAAAGAAGAAATGATCCGCCCAGTTCGAATTGTAATTTTTGCCTCCGTGCTGTTCGTACTCTCTCTCAGCGCGTTCTTCATGGCAAATGTTGAAATGCCTTCATGGTCGCACGTTGTGTCGGCTGCGAGCGTTGTTTTGTTTGCGCTGCCGGCGATATGGGCCCTGAAGATGTGGCTTGGCCGGCGCGACGCTCTAATAGTTTTTGTAGTGCTGGCGCTTTTCGCTCTCCTTGTTGAGACCGCGGCTGTCAACACCGGCATCCCGTACGGGCACTTCGGATACTCGGATCACCTCGGCTATAGACTATTCGGCGTCGTTCCGTGGACGGTTTCATTCGCATGGCCGCCCTTGATCCTGGGTGCATACGGGATGACAGCGAATTTATTTCGTACGGGATCAACCAGGGTTGTCGGGACTACTTTGCTGCTTGTTGTTTTTGATCTGGTGCTCGACCCGGGCGCGGTATATCTCGAATTTTGGAAGTACGCCGACGGAGGCGCTTTCTATGGTGTCCCGGTCTCAAACTTTGTCGGGTGGATCGTCTCCGGCTTCGCCGGAAGTCTGATCCTTGAGTCCGCCATTTCGTATTTTAGACCGCTGCTGCCGGTTCCCATCCAGCTCGCATCGAGCACATTCTTCATCCTTTTCTTCTGGTCCGCTCTGGCCGCTTTTGGCGGCATGCTCGCACCGGCAGTTATTGGTGTAGCTGCCTTGTTGGTTTTGGGGGCGTTATGGCGGCGCCATCATTTCGCGTTCGATGACATGATCGTGTTCGTTGACGCCGATAACAATGCGACCGGCACAGCCGCAAAGCTTGAGGCACATAATGATGACACGCAACTGCACCGGGCGTTCTCGGTGTTTATCTTCAACCGGCGCGGCGAACTACTCCTCCAGCAGCGATCCTTCGCTAAAAAAACGTGGCCTGGCGTTTGGTCGAACTCGTGCTGCGGACACGTGATGCTCCACGAATCGACGGAGCGAGCGGCCGCTCGGCGGTTGAAATACGAACTAGGCGTGGTTGGCGTCCAGTTGACCGTCGCGCTTCCGGATTTTCGATACCGAGCAGAGAAGGACGGGGTAGTTGAAAATGAGATCTGCCCTGTCCTCATCGGGCTCTGCGTCGACAAGATAGATCCGAATCCGTCCGAGGTGGCTGAGGTCAGATGGATAGCGTGGCCAGATTTCCTTGCGTCGCTCGATAAACCCGCAACCGAATTATCGCCCTGGGCGATCGAAGAAGTACGGATGTTAGAAAGCAGCGAGCTTTTCCGTAAATGGTTCGAACGCGAGATCACACGGACGACGACTCCATCGGCGGCCGTGTGATAATCTGGAATTCGATAATTACACAGTAGGCAGGTGCAATCATGAAAGTAATTTCTTCGGTAATTCTCTTATTCGCGTTCCTGTTAGCTCCGCTTCCGTCGGCTGCGCAAAAAGGTGCGCTCGGTGAAATCAAGCAGCTTCAGGGTCCGCAGAATCCGCGATTGGGTTTCGTGATACACGGCGGAGCGGGGGTGATCACCAGAGGTTCGTTGTCGCCCGAGCGTGAGAAGCAATATCGAGACAAGCTCGAAGAGGCACTGCTCGCGGGATACAAAGCTCTCCAGGCTGGCAAGTCGAGTCTCGATGCGGTCGAGATCGCGATACGGATGCTTGAGGACTCACCGCTGTTCAATGCCGGCAAGGGTGCGGTTTTTACCAACGACGGAAAGAACGAGCTTGACGCTTCGATAATGAATGGAAAAACGCTTGCGGCTGGGGCGGTCGCAGGACTTCGTCACGTGAAGAATCCGATAACTCTGGCTCGGACGGTGATGGAGAAATCGCCGCACGTGATGATGATCGGTGGCGGTGCCGAAAGGTTCGCGAAAGAGCAGAATATCGAACTAGTCGACGAGAAATATTTCTGGACGCAACCGCGGTGGGATTCGCTGCAAAAGATATTGCAAGAGGAAAAGGAGAAAGCAGCGACGCCGAAGCCAGGAGGCACGAGTCAAAATCTAGCTGAACTTCCGTCAAACAAATTTGGGACGGTAGGTGCGGTTGCACTCGACAAAGAGGGGAATCTCGGGGCAGGCACATCGACCGGCGGAATGACCAATAAAAAGTATGGGCGGGTCGGTGACGCTCCGATCATCGGAGCCGGAACGTATGCGAACAACGATAGCTGTGCCGTCTCGGCAGCTGGATGGGGCGAGTACTTTATCCGTATCGGAGTAGCCCGGGATATCTGTGCGGTCATGGAATATCGGGGGATGCCGATACAGCAGTCGGCAGATCTGGTTATCAAACAGAAGCTGCAAAAATTGGGCGGAGACGGTGGTATCATCGGCCTCGATAAATTTGGAAACATCGGGATCTCGTTCAACTCCGAAGGAATGTACCGAGCGTATATAGACGGTGCGGGAAAACCCGTCGTTGAAATCTATAAATAGCGAAAAAGGGAAAAGGTGGAAGAGTGAAAAAGTGAAAATGGCGACGGTCGTCTTGAGCTTTTCACTCTTAAACTTTTTAGCCTGCCAGCTTTGTCACTCATAATTTTTTCACTCCTTCGCTTTTCAACCTTTTCACTTTTTCATGTTATCTGCCGAGATCATCGCTGTCGGTTCCGAGCTACTCACTCCCGAGAAGACTGACACAAATAGCCTTTGGCTAACCGAGCAGTTGCTCGGCGTAGGGGTCGAGGTAAAGCTGAAGACGATCGTTGGCGACGACGAGGTGCGGCTCGAAGAGACCATTCGAGATGCATTAAAGCGTTCCGATATCGTGATCACTACCGGCGGACTGGGACCAACCGAAGACGACGTCACACGAAAGGTATCGGCCCGTGCCGCCGATCGCGAATTGATCTATCGGGACGACCTCGAGACGGAGCTTCGCGAGCGGTTTAGGCGCTGGGGCCGGGAGATGCCGGAGATTAACAAGCGTCAAGCCTTCGTGATCGACGGGGCGGATGTGCTTCCCAATCCGAACGGCTCCGCGGTGGGCATGATGCTAAAGAGCGATGATAGATTCCTGATCGTTCTGCCCGGACCTCCGCGCGAAATGAAGCCCATGTTCCGCGATTTTGTCATCGAGGCCCTTCGCTCCGCTGGCAGCGGAACGGTCGTCAGGCGACGCATCATGCGCGTCTCGGGTTTGGGCGAGTCCGCTGTCGATGAGTTGATCGCGCCGATCTACAAGGAATATCCCGCCGTACAAACGTCGATACTTTTCAATAGAACCGAGATCGAGATCCATCTGACAGCGGCTGCGGCGGACCGGTCCGCTGCCGAGGCGATGCTTGATGAGTTGGCAGCAAAACTTGCCGAACCGCTCGGTGGGGCTTTGTTCGCGACGAACGGTGAGACGATGGAGGAGATCGTTGGAAAGTTGCTGACTGATCGGGGGGAAACGCTGTCCGTAGCAGAGAGTTGTACGGGCGGTTTGATCGGGATGCGGCTTACAGAGGTCGCCGGATCTTCCGCTTATTTTCTGGAAGGCGCCGTTACATATTCGAATGAGGCGAAGATCAGAACGCTCAACGTACCAGCCGACATCCTCGAACAGCACGGTGCGGTTAGCGGCGAAACGGCCGAGGCTATGGCGAAAGGGATCCGGGAGAAGGCAGACTCCGATTACGGCATTTCGGTTACAGGGATTGCCGGGCCCGGCGGCGGTAGTGACGAAAAACCGGTTGGCACCGTATTTATCGGGTACTCGGATAGGACGAGGACAAAGTCTATTACGTTCACATTACCGGGTGACCGAAATCTGATCAGGTGGCGTTCGAGCCAGGCCGCCCTCGACTATCTGCGACGCCAGATCCTGAAAGCGGGGTGAATCTCGTTGGCTTCTTTTGGCTGGAAAACTGCATCATACAACCCGTCCAACGTCAGCAAATGGTTGCGTTTTTAACTAAATCAGACGAGAATTACGGATAGCGCTCGCTCGTCCTCTCCGCCGGGGAATGTTTTTGAAACTTAGAAGAGCACAGGACGTGTTAAATCGTCGGACATAAGCTTTCTTTTTCCAACTCTGAAACCAATAGAAACTATTATGAAAAACTCAGTTTACGCGCGGTTCTCACTTACTCTCGTGTTAGTTCTTTCGTTGATGTCGCCGATGGCAACATTAGCGTTCGGCGATGGAAAGAAGAACTTCAAGCAGGGAATGAAACACGAGGTGGCGGAAGAGTGGGACCTGGCGGTGGAAAAGTTCGCGATCGCTGTCGACGAAAACCCGAGAAACCCTGAGTACCGCCTCCATCTTCAGCGTGCGCTCTTCAATGCATCGCAGATGTTCATGAGGAAGGGCAATTCGTCCGCTGAGCAGAAAGACTATCCGACGGCTTATCAGCACTACCGTAAGGCTTATGCCTACGATCCCGTAAATGAGTTGGCGAAATCCGAGATGGCTCGGATGGTACGTATGCAAGAAGCATCGCTGAAAGGCGAAGAGCCGGGAGCGAAGGTCGGAGCGGACGGCAGCGTCAAGCTAATGCCGACAAGCTACAACGCCCAGGCACCTCAGGATTTGCAGATCCCGCAGCGGCTGGAAAAAATGC
>JBKJOR010000302.1:0-7091 GCA_046595575.1 Pyrinomonadaceae bacterium
AGAGCAGCTGTTACTACGAAACTTCCAACCAGGAAAATTAAAACTTTGTTTCCCCTAAAGCTTACGGCAGAAGGAACCGTCCGGGTTTCTTCCTGATGAATTCGCCCGTCTGTGACAGCGACCAATCTTGGTTCGGCACTTTGACCGGCGGTATCGGAGGTGTCCCTCTGGTCTGGGGAGTGCCATTTAGCTAACTCCACGACGTTTGTCAGGGGACGGGCTGCCCTTGATGCGGAGTGGGCAGCCGGCCGCGAAAGTTTGCCGCGATCGGACAAGTTTTCACGGGTGCTTGAAGAGGTTTCGAATCGGACTCGAGTAGTTTCAATGACAAATCGATAACCATGGCCGCGAACCGTTTCGATGAACTTTTCCTTGCCTTTTCGCTCCCCAAGAATATTCCTTAAAAGAGAGACGCTCTTGTCCAGATTGTTTTCTTCGACTATGGTTTCGCCCCACACCTTTGAGATCAACTCATCCTTCCCCACGAGAGATCCACTTCGGGCGGCGAGAACACAAAGGACTTCGAAAGGTTTGTCCGGGACCTGCACCCGCTCGCCGTTGCGCAACAATAGTCGCTCCGACACGTCGAGACGGAACTGCGAAAATTCGAAGATTTCCTTGCCGTTATCTGGTATTTCTCGATTCGAAGCGTCCATTTCAGAATAGATTCAGAAACAATTCAGACCGACCGAAGTATCTTCCGTCTCCGCACGCCTAAAGTCGTAATCGCAGCAAAAAACGAAGGCGTTAGCCTATGTTCGAGTGAATGGAGCGCTAAGTCTATCACCGTTCATAAATTTTGCCGCAGTAAAGTCTGGTAGCGATCCCTCTGGATTTCCACCCCATAAAAATGGTGAATCGTCGGACTTATCCTAATAAACACATAGCCGCTGTAGGGCGGATAAACTTAAAGGAGAAACAACATGAAAAACAGATTGATTAGAAGTTTGAGCGCATCTACGTTAGCAGTTCTGCTGGCAGTGGTGTCGGCGTCAAGCCCGGCGCACGGACAGCAAAGCGCGAAGGGCGAACCTTCCGCGGAACTCATAGCTACGGGGAAGGGTGCCCGGGCTATCGAGGGATCGTGGAGCGTTTTCGTCACATTTACAAACTGCCAAACCGGAGCGCCGATCAGATCGTTCCCCTCGATGGCAACTTATATGCAGGGCGGAACGATGCAGGAATTCGGAATCGGTTCCGCCCCGCTCCCTCGCGGTCCTGGTCACGGAAGTTGGGAATACGACGGTGAACGTGCTTTCACTTCGGCATTCCAGTTCTTCCGATTTAACGCGGACGGAACGTACGCCGGATATTCCGTTGCTCGCGGGCAGATAGAGATGAATGGGGAAGCCACTTCGTTTACCTCCACTTCTGCCGTGCAGATATACAATCCCGTAGGTGTCCTGGTGGGGAACGGATGCGCCACCGGAATCGCCACGCGTTTTGAATAGATCGGGGCTAACCCGGGTGAGCTTGAAGCTTCGCACTTCAAGCTCACTTATCTATTGCAGTAGTGTTTGAGCAAGGTCTTGGTAAAGCACGACAGCTTTTTCGAGATCTTTCTTGAACACAAACTCATCCTTCGTGTGCGCCACGAGGATCGATCCGGGCCCAAGCAGCAGCGGCTGGCCCCAGTTTGTAAGATACGGGATGTCCGTTGTGAAACGCACGGTTTTCTGTTTGAAGCCGTCGACCTCGAGCATCTTCACCGGCTCACTGCACGAGAGAACCTCGATCTCGCCGCGATCCCTGATCACATTACGCAGAGCTTCTTCGATCGGCTCACGTGACGTCGTCAGACGGATCAGCAATCCTGCCTCAGCCCGTGGCGGTATCACGTTTAGCGCTACGCCGCCCTCTATAGTTCCGATATTCACAGTTGTCTCACCAAAGAAATCGTCATGCGGAAATTTCGTATGACGGACATCGTCGAGAATATCAAGCAGCTTCTCGATCGCTGAGTCGCCGATTTCTGGATATGCCGAATGCGCGGCTTTACCCGTCGTCTTGATCTTTATGCGAAATGAACCTTTCGATCCGATAGCGAGATCATTGTCGGTGGGTTCGCCGTTGATCATGTGCTCGCATTTCGCTGCGAACGGATGATCGTTCGCAGCTCGCGCTCCGGTGGACGAGCGTTCCTCTTCGACGGTGTATAGCAGCCCGATGTCCTCGATTCCTTCACGTCTCAGCTGTTCAGCGGCAGTGATTTGTGCGGCGATAATTCCTTTCGCGTCGCACGCCCCGCGGCCGTAGATCTTCTCGTCATCTTCGGTCGGCGGAATGAAAGGTGGAACGGTATCGATATGAGTTGAGAACCAGACGCGCGGAGTATCGTTAAGCCACGCGATGACATTGTTTTGATTCTCCGAAACCTTTTGCAGTTCAACATTCCAGCCGAGCGATTCAAGATAGTCACGCAACCAGAACCCCACGGCTTCCTCTCCACCGGAAGTGGAGGGAATGGTCATTAACGAAGTAGTTAATTCAAATAAGTTCATGCTGGGTAAGACTACAGCGCTGGCATACACATGCAAAAGCACGCGCGTAAGCAAGGGCGATACGCTACGTTGAATCTACGCTCTTGCGTACGAGCCGCCGACCTCGTGACTTTCGTTGCCGTTCCGTGAGCGCCGCCGACGTGGACAATGTTGTGTGTATCGCCCTTGCTTACGCGCGGGCTTGTGCAACCTGTGGTCCACTCTCTCTTTTCTGATCGGCGTCATCCGCGAAAATCCGCGGCAAAGGAATTCCTAACTCAGAAAAACTCCCCATGAAGCTTCTTGATCACATCGGCGACGACAGACTCTTTAACAACGAACGTCAGATTCACCGCCGATGCACCGTGTGATACGAGCGCGATATTCACGTCGTCGATCGTCGAGAATATTTTCGACGCAAGACCGGTCGATGCCCGGAGGCCCTCGCCAACGACGCAGATAACGGCGTATCCCGGATCGACCTCGACATCCCCGAGCCGCCGCAGCTCTGCGACGATCTTATCGATCTCTGCGGCGTTGTCGAGAGTGAGCGCAATCGAAACCTCCGACGTCGAGATGACGTCAATCACCGTCCGATATCGTTCGAACACCTGGAAGACCGCACTCATAAATCCATAGCTTCCGAGCATCCGTGCCGACGTGATCCGCAGTATCGTGATGTTCTTTTTGTGCGCGATCGACTTTATCTTATTAGGTGCTTCGCCGGACTCGCCAAGGACCATCGTGCCGATCTCAGCGGGCTCGAACGTGTTACATACGCGAACGGGGATCCGATGATCTACAGCGGGCTTGATAGTTTTCGGATGCAGAACTTTCGCACCAAAGTAGGCAAGCTCGGCGGCTTCCTCATAACTTAGGTTCGGGATCGTCCGCGCCTCGCTGCAGATCCGCGGGTCGCACGTCATCACGCCGGTCACGTCCGTCCATATCTGCAGCTCGCGAGCGTTCAATGCAGCAGCAACCAGTGCCGCTGAATAATCCGAACCTCCGCGTCCAAGCGTGGTCGTTTCGCCGCTCCGGCTCGCAGCGATGAAACCGCCAAGTATCGGAACTTCCCCGGCGGCGATCAGCGGCTCGAGTTCGAGTTTTACCAGCTCATCCGTCTCGTCGATTATCGGCGTCGCGGCTCCGTATTCGTCGTCCGTTACGATCAGCCGTCGCGAATCCACCTGACGAGCATTTACCCCTTTTGATTTTAAAACCTCCGCCAACAATCGCGACGAAAGCTGTTCGCCATAAGAGACGATCGCATCCTTAAGCATCTGCAGCGGCAGGGAGCGACGGGATACGCGCATCAGCAAGTCCGACAGCTCACCGCGGGCAAAATCCAGCTCGCCATTGAAAGCGTTCGGCGTTCCGCCAGGGATAAACTGGTTCGACACTTCAGTGTGCCGTTCGAAATGCGATTCGAGTGACGCGAATGCCTCGGCGAAGTCGCCTTTCTTCGCGATCTCGAACGCCGACAGAAGAGCGTCAGTCACCTTCGTCATCGCCGAGACAACAACGACCGGATGCCGTTCGATCTGCGTCGAGACAATGTGAAATACGCGCTCGAATGCAGCTACGTCGCCGACCGACGTACCGCCAAATTTCATTACAGTTGGACCTAGACTTTCGCTCAAATCTGGTACGAGGTTCGACTCTTGTCAGTACTTTGTCAAGCGTTGCAGAAGGAGCCAGACGTGTCTGATATTGAAGTTTGAGAGCGCCAAAAAAATTAACCGCAGATAACACGGATGAAGCAGATATGAAGGATATTCTGTTCTGCGTTATACGTTTCATCTGCGGTTAGCGACGTTCGATCCGGTCACTGATCGCCACTGTCGCCCTGACCTTTCTCAACCTTTGTCTTCGCGTGCTGGCGTACGTCTTGGCCGAGCGAGCGTCCGACATCGTCACTTTCCTTAAATTGTCCGTCATCGTCGCGTCGTACGTAACGCTTATCCGTACCGGTGTCGATCAACTCACGTTTATCTTCTTTTTTTGTTTCTGCCATGATTGCCTCCAGATTTACTGTTAGTTGGATTTGCTACTACCCCAAAACGCAACGATTGTGCCGCTGATTGTGTATGCGATCGTGACAGCCGTGTTCAGGCTAGATGGCGGATGGGTCAGCGAAGAATTAGCCGCGGATAACGCCGATTGCGCGGATAAGAACAGAAAATATTTTTCAGATCGGCTTCAATCCATTATTATCCGCGTCATCTGCGGTTAAATAGCGCCGACGCCAAGGTCTACCCGCACAGCACGGAGCCGCCATTGATGTTGACGATCTCGCCGGTGATGTGGCGGGACCACTCCGAGAGCAGGAAGCAGATTGAGAGAGCCACGTCGTCGGTGGTCGCGATGCGCTTCAGCGGGATGGTGTCGATAACGCTCTGGTAGTACTCCTCGTCTTCAAACGCAGGACGGACCATTGCCGTCTCGATCCATCCCGGAGCGACGGCGTTGACTCGGATCTTCGGACACAGTTCAGACGCGAGAGCTTTTGTGAAGGAGATCATGCCGCCTTTCGACGCCGAGTAATTCGAATATCCGGCTTCGCCCCGCTGACCAGATGTCGAAGAGACCATGACGATCGAACCGTTCGGTCGCTTCTTCATGGCCGGAACGCAGGCCTTTGTCGACGCCCATGCGGATTTTAGGTTTGTGTTGATGACCTTGTTCCAGATCTCTTCCGACATGTCCTCGATCGCGGCACCTTCCCAGACACCGGCGTTACAGACGAGCAAATCGATCTGTCCGAAGCGTTCGATCGTCTGCTTGGCAAGCGTCTGGGCCGCAACCATATCGGAAACATCCGCCTGGGCCGCGATCGCTTCGACGCCCTTCTCCTGACAGAGACGAACCGTCTCCAGGGCCTCGACTTCGTTGCTTAGGTAATTAACGACGATATTCGCTCCGCCCTCGGACAGGCGCAACGCCGTCGCACGGCCCACGCCGCGTGATGCTCCGGTGACGATCGCAGTCTTACCGGCGAACAAGTTCTCGGGGAGATGTACGGTTACAGGCTCTTCGTTCATAGCATTTCCTTTGCGATCTTCGCGAGCTTTGCGTGAAACTCTTCTCAAGCAAAGCTGGCGAAGATCGCAAAGCTAAGATGAAGTTTCTGGCAAAAAGTTTTGTGTAATAAAATAGCTGCAAACAATTCGTTAATCAAAAATGCACGACACAAATCTTTTCGAAGACCAGCCCATCGCCTGGACGCCTACGCCGGACGTCATCGAACGAGCTCAACTTACGAAGTTCATGAAGCAAGTCGGCGTCTCAACCTGGGATGAGCTTTACGAGTTTTCGATCCGCGATGTCGAAAAGTTTACGGAGGAGGTCCTGAAGTTTCTCGATATTAGATTCGACCCGCCGTACTCCAGGTTACTCGACACCTCGAATGGGATTGAGCTTCCGGACTGGTTTGTAACTTCACCGCTGAGACGCGGAGACGGAGAGGCAGAGACCCGACCGGTAGGGAGGGTGTCGTCGGGAAATGCGGAACGCGGAACGCGGAATGCGGAATCCGATCTCCTGATCAAGTCACACGAGTCAGTACCGGGAGCGTTAGCGATCGGGTCACACGCCGGCCTAAACATCACCACAATGTGTCTCGACCGCTGGCAGACGAACGAGATGCAGAATAAGTTGGCATTGATTTGCGAAAACGAGTCCGGCGAGGTCGTAGCATTTACTTATCTTGATTTGTGGAAAAGTGTTCGGTCGTTCGCTCACGGACTCAGAGATCTCGGATTGAAAAAGGGCGATGCAGTTGGGATACATCTTCCTATGATTTCAGAGACGGTTATCGCGCTTTTAGCGATAAGCCGGATTGGCGCAGTAGCAGTGCCCGTATTCTCTGGCTATGGTGTCGAAGCTATCGCGAGCCGGATGAATGCGGTAGGAGCGAAGGGTCTAATCACATGTGATGGCTATTATCGGAGAGGAAAGTTCTTCAACGCATTAGAAGTATGCGAGAAAGCTGTAAATACCTGTTCTTCGATCCAAAGCGTGATCGGAGTTGAGAACTCGAGTGAGTACGTGAAATCTCACTTAAAGATAATTGATTTTGATGAGCTACCCTTAACGGAACCGTCGGACTTCGGCATGAGTCCCGAACCCACCTCCGCCGAAGATCCGCTCATCATCCTCTACACCTCCGGCACGACAGGAAAACCAAAAGGCATCGCTCATACGCACGCCAGCTTCCCGATCAAAGCGGCGCAGGACATGGCGTTTGGGACGGATGTCGGAAAGGGCACGCGGATATCGTGGTACACCGACATCGGATGGATGATGGGGCCATGGCTGATCTACGGCGCGCTCATTAACGGAGCGACGATCTGCATCTATGACGGTGCACCCGATTACCCGACGCCGGATCGGATGTGGGAATTCTGCGCGAAGCATAATGTCGAGGTGCTTGGAATCTCACCCACACTTGTCCGAGCACTTGCGGCGCACGACGTTGCGGAGAGCACCACCCCGACCTCGCAAAGCCTCGGCCACCCCTCCTTAGACAAGGAGGGGAGAAGCCAAGAAGACAAGGAGGGGAGAAGCAAAGAAAACAAGGAGGGGAGAAGCAAAGAAAACTCCCCTCCT
>JBKJOR010000321.1:0-2520 GCA_046595575.1 Pyrinomonadaceae bacterium
CACAGCCGCGGCGATGTCGTCGATCTCAATGCTTTACGAAAAGCGCTCAAGTCCGGCAAGCTCGCCGGTGCGGCCGTCGATGTCTTCCCCGATGAGCCCGAAAAGAACGGCGATGCATTCGTGTGCGCTTTGCAGAATCTGCCAAATGTAATTCTCACGCCGCACATCGGCGGATCGACCGAAGAAGCGCAGGCGAACATCGGCCTCGACGTGACTGCGAAGCTTGTAAAATATCTCGAGCTTGGCTTCACAGAGGGATCGCACACCGTTCCACCTGTCAGCTTGCCACCGCAGGCCGGCACGCATCGCATCCTACACATTCACCGAAATATCCCCGGCGTTCTCGGTGAGATCAACTCAAAGCTTTCGAAACGTGGTATCAACATTGTCGGGCAGTACCTCAATACGAATCCCGATATCGGGTACGTGATTCTCGACGTTGAATCTAAGATCTCGAAAGAGGCGTTTGAGATATTGAAAGGTATCAAGGGTACACTGCGAGCTCGGATGGTTTACTAATATTTTAGCCGCGGATCTGCGCGGATGACGCGGATAAGAAATTTCTATTCTGGATTATCGGATCATCCGCTCACAATTACGAGGAACTAGCTTTCTATCCGCGTCATCCGCGCAAATCCGCGGCTAAATTTTCAAAATGAAAATCATAATTCCAGGAGGCACCGGACAGGTCGGAACAGTGCTCGCACGAGCACTTCAGAACGACGGTCATGATGTCATTGTTTTAGGACGTCATGTAAAGCAAGGCCCGTGGCGATTTAAACTCTGGGATGGCGAGACCATCGGTGAGTGGGCGGATGAGATCGACGGAGCAGATGTCGTCATCAATCTTGCGGGACGCAGCGTAAACTGCCGTTACAACGCTGAAAACCGCCGGCAGATCATGGACTCGCGGGTCAATTCGACAAGGGCTGTTGGTAAGGCGATCGCCGCCGCGGCGAACCCGCCAAAAGTTTGGCTACAGGCGAGTACGGCTACGATCTATGCACATCGATTCGATGCGCCCAATGACGATGTCACCGGAATTGTCGGTGGCCACGAACCGGATGCTCCCGACACGTGGAACTTCAGCATCGATGTCGCGACCGCTTGGGAACGCGCCGCCAATGAGATCGACACTCCGAAAACGCGCAAAGTAATGATGCGCTCGGCGTTGATCTTGAGCCCCGACGGCGGCGGTATCTTCGACACGTTATTGATGCTCGTGCGTATTGGCCTTGGTGGAACTGCGGCCAGCGGTAGGCAGTATATGTCGTGGATGCACGATCTCGATTTCATCCGCGCGGTTTACTGGTTGATCGAGCGCGAAGAACTGTCGGGGCCGATAAATCTTTCGTCGCCCCATCCGCTACCGAATCGTGAGTTCATGCGGGTTCTCCGTCAAGTATACGGAATGCCCATCGGTATGCCGGCGATGGAATGGCAACTCGCGATCGGAGCATTCTTAATCCGAAGCGAAACCGAGTTGATCTTAAAAAGCCGTCGCGTCGTCCCGAAACTGCTAACGGACTCTGGATTCGAGTTTAACTTTCCGGAATGGAAAGACGCTGCCGAGGATCTCTGCAGGCGTTGGAAGCTCCGATAAGGTTTAATTGCGGGGGCAAGCCCGCCTTCCGGACCTGCGAATGTCTTTCAATCTTTGACGTTACGCCGAGTCTCCGGAGCAATTTCCGGATTCGATCACATTTGCAGGTCCGGAAGGCGGGCTTGCCCCCGCTCTTTTGGTCAGTGACAATCAGGACCAGGATTTTATGAAATTTACCGGACCACTATTTCTTATCGCGCTGCTGTCCTCGAGCATGGTTTCGGCACAGTGGATCAAGCAGTCGGTCAACACGACGGCGGGCTTACGCGGACTTTCGGTCGTCGATCAGAAAGTTATCTGGGCGAGCGGCACCGGCGGTACCGTGATCAAGACAATCGACGCCGGAAAGTCATGGAAAGTGATGACGGTTCCCGGCGCGGATAAACTCGACTTCCGTGACATCGAAGCATTCGACGCAAATACGGCATACATTCTTAGTATTGGTAACGGTGATTCGTCGCGGATCTACAAGACGACGGATGGCGGCGCTACATGGAATCTGCAATTCACGAACAAGAATGAGAAGGCGTTCTTCGACGCCATCGCTTGTTGGGACGCCCAGAATTGCATTGCGATGAGCGACCCGGTAGATGGGCATTATCTGCTTATCTCAACATCGGACGGCGGAACGAATTGGAAGCCGATCGTCAGCAACCAGATGCCGGCGGCAAAAGGTGGTGAGGCGGCATTCGCGGCGAGTGGAACATGCTTGATCACCCAAGGAAGGAACAATGTGTTTCTCGTTTCGGGCGGAAACGACGCTCGCATTTTTCGTTCGAGCGATCGCGGGCTGACGTGGCTCGTTTCAGACACGCCAATAGTTAAGGGAACGGCCGGGAGCGGGATCTTTTCGATCGCAATGTACGACGACCGGTATGGCGTGATCGTCGGCGGAAACTACGACAAGCCCGCCGAAG
>JBKJOR010000354.1:0-4421 GCA_046595575.1 Pyrinomonadaceae bacterium
GACATGAATTCTTCCGCGATCGGGTGTTCCGCGGCAACCACGATCGCATTGACTCCGTAGATAGTGTCGATTCGCGTTGTGAAGACACGGATAAGGTTCTGCATCCCTCCATCGGCCGCAACTACCGCTGAAGGCCCGACTCGAACCGCAAAGTCCACATAAGCGCCTTCGGAACGGCCGATCCAGTCTCGTTGCCGCTTGACGACTGCGGGTGGCCAGTCTGCCTCGATCCCGTCCAGACCGTCAACCAACTCTTCCGCGTATGCGGTCGTCTTCAAGAACCACTGTTCAAGATTCTTCTTCGTGACAGGATTTCCACATCGCCAGCATAGTCCGCCGCTCGCCTGTTCGTTCGAAAGCGTCGCCTGATCGTGTTCGCACCAATTGACCTGGGTCGCCTTCTTGTAGGCAAGACCCATCTCATACATTTTCAGGAAGAACCATTGGTCGAACTTGTAATACTCCGGACGGTGGGCCGCCATCTGCCGACGCCAGTCGAAACTTAAACCGAGACGTTCGAGTTGGCCGCGCATTGCGACGATATTTTTTTCCGTCCATTCGCGCGGATTGGCTCCGCGTTTGATCGCTGCGTCTTCTGCCGGCTGTCCGAAAGAATCCCACCCGATCGGGTGAAGTACGTTGAAGCCCTTCAGCCGTTTGTACCACGCAACGACATCACCTGCCGTGTAGTTTCGGACGTGGCCCATGTGCAGGTTGCCGGATGGATAGGGCAACATTTCGAGCTGATAAAACTTTGGCTTCGTGTCGTCGATCTCGGCTTCGAAAGCTCCGCTCTCGACCCACTTCTTTTGCCATTTCTCTTCGACCTTTTTTGGAAAATATTTCTCATCCATAACAAACGAAACTCCGGCCCAGTTCACCCGGCGATAAAAAATGTAAGTATAGCCGATAGATGGGTTTATATCTATAGAACTACACGAACTGAAATTTGATTGAAGGAGGATCTAGATCGCCACCTGACGCCGAATGCATATTCAGCGGGTGGCTACGTAAGGGCGAGATAATATCGCGGGCTGACCATTGCCAAACAGGTTACGAAATTTTCGCCGGCCGTGCAAAGGCGTACTAGTTTTTTCTTGGAGCTCCGATGAGGGTTATGCTATTATCTCTCAATCATTTTGTAAGGAGTACTACATAAGCAAGATTTTGATTAAAACAGGATCTACAACGCAGGCGGTGCCGACCTAAGATTATCAAGTGCGGTTTTACCGTCTGCTCCGAAGGGAGGCAGGAAGATGGCAAACCGAAACCGTATTGAGGCTCCGAATATCCAACGACAAAAAGAGTACATCCACGCGCCCAGACTTTTTTCCTCAACCAAACCTCAGTTAATCGAAAAGAACGATGACGTGATCGTAACGCTCTCTGATGCATACGAGAATCAACGTGCGCGGCAAGTTGTAGAATGGGAAAAACTCTACGGTAAGAACGTGTACCAGGCGGTCTCATAAAGGTGCTCAACAAGATCCAACAAGGGGAAAGCTGTCTTCGACGGAGGAACCGAGACTGCTTTCTTCTTGTTTTTATTTTTGGAGCCGCGATCTTGCTGGGTTTGAGTATCCCGGCGTCCTCGCAGTCCGCCGCCGCCGCTGCGCAAACGGAACTTTCGACAGATGTTGCGTCTCGTCTTCAGGGCCAGATCACGAACGGGAATATCGAATCCAAGCGCTCGGCATTGTTTGAGATCCGCAACATCGAGACGGCGGCCGCTTCGCGGATCGCCTTGCCTGCGTTGCGCGACAAAGACCCTGTTGTCCGGGCGACGGCGGCCGCGTCAGTAATTTTCCTCTTGCCAAGCGAAGCAGCCACGGCGCTTCTTCCAATGTTGAACGACCGATCGGAGTTCGTCCGTCGCGAAGTCGCTCACGCTCTAGGTGAAGTCGGCGATCCATCGGCAACAAACTCCCTGGTCAGGATGTTGCAAAATGAAAAGATCCTGGAGGTCCGAACGGCGGTGGCCATTGCTCTCGGCAAGATCGGCGACCCGGCTGCGATCGATGATCTGGTCTCGATCTTGAAGTCCCGGGTTCGCGAAGACGACGAATTTCTTCGCCGCAGCGCAGCACGGTCGATCGGCCAGATAGCGCAAATCGAACGGACGGGCTCCCGTCGTGTCCTTACGCCGCAAAATTTTCTTCCCGATAAGTTCAAGGATCTTGGACCGGATGCGATTGCCGCGAAAGGACCTCGCTCGGAATTCTCCATTTCGGTTGATGTGCTCATCGAGGTCCTGCGAAATGGTGCGGAGTCCGACGACACTAGACGCGAGGCCGCATTCTCGCTCGGAGCGATCGGCGATGCGAAGTCGGTCCCGGTGCTGCAAACATTCACTTCGGCAGCAGATCCTTATCTCGCCGAGATAAGCCGCGAAGCTTTGTTAAAGATCTCCCGTTATAATTCATCTGAATAGCGAATCGGATCGAACAAGATAACGGGAGAATGGAAAGGGGTAATATGCAGGCACCTAAGAAGCAGGAAACGGAGCTCAAGGATTTTTACGTTGCGGTGCGTTCGTATACCGAGGAGCTCTGCAAGCCGCTCGAGATCGAAGACTACATACCGCAGCCGATCGCCGACGTCTCGCCGCCGAAATGGAACATCGCCCACACGACATGGTTTTTCGAAGAGATGATCTTAAAGAAATTTGTCGAAGGCTATGAGGTTTTCGACGAGCAGTTCGGGTTTCTCTTTAACAGTTACTACAATTCGATCGGCGAAAGGACGTCCCGAGATCATCGCGGTGCATTTTCACGGCCGACCGTGAAACACGTCTTCGCATATCGCAAGTATGTCGACGAGCAGATGACGAAGCTCCTTTCCGGGATTCACGTGTCTTCCGTGGCTCCGACCGTTGAACAAACAGAGAGCGGGGAAATAGCTCTGAGGGATCTCGTCGTGCTCGGTCTCAATCACGAACAACAGCATCAGGAACTTTTCCTGACCGACCTCAAATATACTTTCAGCCTCAATCCGCTTTTCCCCGTCTATCGCGAAGGCTTCTCGCCGGTTGAGCAAAAGGACGAGACGAACGCTGACTTCACAAAGATCTATGCGGGAAATTACGAGATAGGTTTTTCAGGCGATGGGTTTTGCTTCGATAACGAGTTATCGAGGCATCAGGTTTATTTGGACAAGTTCGAGATCGGAAACTCACTGGTGACGAATCGGGAGTTCATAGAATTTATCGACGCCGGCAGCTATCGGGATTTTCTCCTCTGGCATTCGGAAGGTTGGGACTGGGTAAATCAAAACCACGTCGAGTCGCCTCTGTACTGGCATCTGCGAGACGGTGAATGGTTCAATTATACGCTCGGTGGTCTTCGACGGGTCGAGCTCGACGCCCCGGTCTGCCATTTATCTTTCTTCGAGGCGTCGGCATACGCGGAATGGAAAGGAATGCGACTCCCGACCGAGTTCGAATGGGAAGCGGCGAGCGACAAATTCAAGTGGGGATTGCGATGGGAGTGGACGCATTCAGCTTATCTTCCCTATCCTGGCTTTAAGAAGGCGGAAGGTGCTCTCGGAGAATACAACGGCAAGTTCATGATAAATCAGATGGTACTTCGCGGGGCATCGGTTATGACTCCGCCGGGCCACAGCCGAAACACTTATCGCAATTTCTTCCACCCGCATCTGCGCTGGCAGTTCACCGGAATACGATTGGCGAAGTAAGAAATTTCGACGTATGAACACTTCTTCGATGCCCGAGCTCACACATTTCGCCGAAGACGTACTAGAAGGACTGTCTTCAGTTCCAAAGCACTTGTCGTCCAAATACTTCTACGACGACGAAGGTTCGCGTTTGTTTCAAGAGATAATGCGGCTGCCGGAATACTATCCGACGCGGGCCGAGTACAAGATATTCACGGAGCGGACCGCCGAGATCTGCGACGCATTCGCGGCGGGGAGCGGATCGATCGACCTCATCGAACTTGGTGCGGGCGACGGGACGAAGACCGCCGTACTGATCGAGAGGTTTCTCGAGAAAGGCACCGACTTTACTTACTCGCCGATCGACATCTCGCGGGAAGCGAACGACGCACTGTCGGCTCGATTCAGAGAGAAGTTTTCCGGGCTTCGAATCAATCCCCACACCGGCGACTATTTCAAGGTTCTCGGGTCGCTAAAGAACGGGAGCGATCGGCGGAAGGTTCTGATGTTCCTCGGATCGAACATCGGAAACTTTCAGCGGGATCAAGCGGTCGATTTCTTTCGCGAGCTTCGCGAAGTGATGAATCCGGACGACCGGCTTTTTACAGGATTCGACATGCAGAAAGATCCGCGCGTGATCGTTCGCGCGTACGACGACGCGAAGGGGATCACGGCAGCGTTCAATCTCAATCTACTTCGCCGGATCAACCGCGAACTCGGGGCTAATATCGATCTCGACAAGTTTTCTC
>JBKJOR010000476.1:0-9068 GCA_046595575.1 Pyrinomonadaceae bacterium
GGTACGTTCTCAACTGGAACGATAGGCAGGAATCCCGCGGGCGGTTCAACCGGAACATCGGCGGTCGCGAAATAAACGTTCTGGATCACGTTCTGGCCAAGCTGTAAATCGGGATGCGTCGCATCGATACCCGTGTCGATATACGAGACGCCGACATTCTTGCCTGACACAGGCATGCCGCCGTTCAGCGTGTTTACCTGAATATCGCGAATAAGATTTTCAATACCGGTGATCGTACGCCCCTCGCGATCGAGAAGCTTGAACGTCCGGTTCGCATAAACCGACTTCACGCCCGGCTTTGTCTTAAGCGCGTTGAGCTGCGTGCGGTTAATGGATGTCAGGACGATGGGGAGCTGATTAAGATAGCGACCGCCGGTAATACCGAGCGAGCGCAGCATCGTAAAATCGCTAGCCGTCGGTCTCTGTGCAAACGTGATAATCACCGGAGTCGCCGCGAGTGGTGACGCGTTGACCTGGGTTATAAGCAAGCCGTCCACTGAAACGGCCGCATTTGCCGTGAGACTGCCCGATACCGCAATTACCGCCGACGCAATTATTGTGAATAGTGTCCTCATCGTTTCCTCCCGATTAATCCACTTTGAGATTACTTAAGCAGGCTTGAGGGATACTTGAGCGGAACTTGAGACGACGGATTTTAGATTTTGGATTTTGCGAACCCGCGAATGGACTTGGGGCGTGGGACTTGGGACTTGGGACTTGGGACTTGGGACTTGCGACTTGCGACTTGCGAACTAAATCCAAAATCCAAAATCTAAAATCCAAAATCGAAAATGGCGGGGCTCCGAAGAACCCCGCCCAAAATGGCGGATGCCAAGGATGCTAGTAAGAGGGCTAGCGCAAAAGTGAGAAGGTGACCTTCCGTGTCAGCGGATTCACCGAGAAGCGATAGAGACCCGCGATCGGATTGGTCGTTGCTGACGAAAGTATCGAGCTGTCACCGGTCCGAGTTCCGCCGTTCGCGTTAGGCGAGCCGTTCGGCAGCAACTGCGTCGTCGCGATGTTAAAAGTAGACGGCCCGTTTGCAAATCCAAGCACCCTTAGTACGTAGGTCGTGTTCGGCGAAACACCGCTTGTGACGAATTCACGTGCCGTCGCTCCGGCCGAGCGTGTGATCACTTGGCCGCCTGTCGTTCGCAACTCGAAGTCGAGATCGACTGCGGTGGGTGACGTAAGGAGCGCTTCGAGTGAGATCGCATCGCTCTTGGTCGTGATCAGGACGTCGTCCCATGTTATTCCCTTGAACAGCGGGTTGCCCCAGGTCAGGCTTGCTCCACCCGTACCCGTCGGCTCACCGGCGACAAGAGCTCCGGACAAGGCCTCGTTGTAAAGCGAGTAAACGACAGGTGGCGGCGGATTTGACGTGCCGTCCCCACCCTGGGATCCGGTGCCAATCGTCGTGCCCGCGAACGCATTTCCGTAGATGCGAGCATCGAACGTGAACAGCTGAGTCATCGGATTGTTGAATTCCATTCTCTTTGCCGACGACATCGCTCCCAACGCCAAGGCCTGATTGAACACGAATGTGTTACCACTCGTGTCGGCATTGCGAACAGTTACGCTGGGATTCGAAATGCTAACAACCTGAAACTCGATCGGCGTGTAGATCGTCTTGTCGGTCGAGAAGGCTCCGCGAGCGTTAGTCAGTTTATTGTCGAATGCTGTGATACCGCCCGTGAAGCTGATGTTCGAGAGCGTCGAATCGATCTGGGCCGTCAGATCCTGTCTCTGAACTATGGATCGGGACGAACCTGATAGATTTGAGAAGCCGACCTGCCCGGTGGAATTCACACCGATCGCTCGAACTACATATTCGCTGTCGAACAAGTTGTTCAATCCGGCGGCTGTAAATATCTCCTGGATCTTGCCGTTGTCGACAAGAGAAAGCGTATCGGCGCCGGCGTAGCCGACATGGCGAAAGCCGGTCGTCGACGAATCGCCGTCGATGAATTCGCGCCGTCCGTTCGGTTCCCGACGACCGGCGAGTGCGATCTTCCGTTTCAGAACCTGATAAGACATAGCACCTGGAACCGCTTCCCAAGTTACACGCAACGAACGCGGTGTCGCAGGAGCAACTTGAACGTTCGTCGGAACCGCCGGAGCGGTCTGGCCACCGGCGAACGGTGTTACCTGAGTCGAGATCGTCGCCTTGCCGCCCGAGACTTCGACCGCGTTTACGCCGAGTTCTTTCGATGCGAACAGCTGTTCGATAAGAGCGCGGTGCAAACCCGGGGCCGTCTCATCGGTTGGGTTCGACGAATAGATCAGCTTGTCGGCGACGATCAAGGCATCACGCGACTTGACGAACGTGTCGGGTGAGGTCGTGCCGAGAACGTACATCGAGCCTAGAAAGATGCGTTCAAAGATATTCGTTCCCTTTGTGATCGCCTTGGCCGGCAGACCTGTTTCAGGGATCGGACGCTTGAACAGATTGCTTTGCGGATACATCCGATTCAGCATCTGTCGAAAATCCCACATGGTCGACATGTAGATCTCGCCGTCGTAATGCTCTTCGAAGCTCGGCTGTCCTGCGATCAGACGCGTTGCAATGTCGGAATACTTCAGTGTCGAATTCGCACTTCGGATATAGCCGATTGAATCCGGATCCCGGCCGATGTTGCGAAACTCCTGTCGCAACCGGTAGCCGTTTATGACGTAATCGCCAATGCTCGCATTGTCGGTGATCGTGAACGCCCACATGTCAGCCTGGCCCTCATTGATAGCTCCACCCTCAAGTCCTTCGAGACCGGCTATCGGAGACGTGATCGCGTGCATACCTTCGTGATACGGAACCGTTCCTTCAAGAGCCGTATCGTTGAAAAGGAAACCGTGGCCATATGACGTCGGGTTAATGACGACAGGCGATTTCGACTGCGTAAATTCCTCGACGATTGGAGTCAGGTTCAGCGCAAATGCGTTATCGAGCCCGAGTACTTTCTGAACGAATTCTGGATCGTCCGGTGCCGGATACTCTTCGCCCTGAAGAGCGGTGACGACGTCGGGGATGTGCACCGTCGCCGGGAGAGGCGTGCTCGAGTTGGGATACTCGTCCGGAAAACTTCCAGTCGAGCCGAACGTACCGGCGTCACCCGCACGATGCAGGTGATCGACATACTCGAGCAAATAGGTCGTAAAGAAAAATGCGTTGATCTCGTCCTGGTGCTCCGCGGGTTCGGCGAAGTGGTCGATCTCATTCGTTCGAGCCTCGAGGGCGACCGGGTCGTCTTTCGAGAAATGCCAGGTTCCGAGCGCGGCCTGTGCGAACGGCTGCTTTGTCGCGAGTGCATTGTTAACGACAGTGTGCGTACCCGTCAGAGTACCGTTTAGGCCCGTTACAACGTTCGACGGATCGAACTTGCGCAAGTTTGCCCGGACCTGATCACACGGCTTTGCGCCGCACACGCTTATGATTCCCTGGTTCTTTAGCTGGTCGGTGATGCGCGGATACTTAGGATAAATATCGGCCGTGAAGGGCAGAGCCTGCGGCGCCTGCTGATAGCTAACAAAGTCGCGCCGATTGACCAGCTCGCCGGTGTGAGCGTCGACCGAAACGACATAGAGTCCGAAGGGGTTAGTCGAGAACTTGGCGACTTTCCACACGAGACGATAACCGTCGCTGGTCGGATAGACACCGAGCACTGGCTCGAGCTGCGAAACGGGAGCGGCTTGCTGTGTCAGGATGCCGAGGCCCGTCTGAAGCAGATTCGCTACAGCCTCCGGAACATTCGCCGCAAACCTCGCCAGGTCGGCATCCGCCGCCGTTCGCGCTTCCGCGGCGGAAAGCGTCGGATGGGTATTCACATTAACGTCGCGGAAGAACGGGCCCGACGCCATGATTACCTGCTTGTTAGCGTTCATCACGATGCCGATACCGCCATCGTGCACGGGTACTCCGTTGAAGTCCTGCCGAAAGCGGAGGAGATGTCCGCCGAGTGCGGGGACGTTGCTGAAAAGCCGGATGGTGTTCAGATCAGAAACGCCGAAGAGGCTTGCGTTTTGGTTTATGAACGCCCTCGCCGCCTGCTCGGGCGTTCCGGAATGTGGAGCCGACGTGAAATCGTACATCGCGTCCGGCGAGCCGCCGAACTCATTCCAGCGGACGGTCATGTTCGGTGCATTGGCCGCGGCACGAAGATTTGCGAGTGCGGTCAACTGCTCTCCGGTCGCGACGCGAACGTCGGTCAGCCTGCGACTTTCATTCAGATCGAAATTCGGTGCCGGTTTCTGATATAGCTTTGCCACGATATCGGTATTCGCCGGCGACGCTTTCGACGTGTCGTTCTGCTGCCACAATGCCGCCATGATGCCGGCACAAATTATTCCGACGATGATCATCCTGAACCCGGTCAACCTGCGGTCTCGTTTCGCTTTACTCGTCATTTTCCCTCCAACTATATTTTCGTTTTCTAGTAAGTCTTGCCCTTATCTGAATGGCGTATTCACCTTGAAACTTGATCTGAGATTTGAGATCTGAATCTGAGATCTGCGATTTGAAATTTCAATTTTGAAATTTGCGATCCGGGCACTCCGATCTGAAATCTAAAATCTGAGATCTGAAACCCTTTACGACCGGGGAAGCCCTTGAGAGCAAACGCTCCCCCGGTCCTTCATCGTTCCTTGCCCCCGCGAGGAACGATTTTTTTATCCGCCGGTCGTGAACAACCCGCGGTATGTATTAAGTCTTGTAGCCAGATTTGCACGCCTGACCGTAGTGCCGGGTTCGAATCGCGGGCCGGGGACGACGATGAATTGACCCGGAGCGATCTGGCGAACCTCGGCCGCAAAGGCTTCGAACAGTCCCTTGTTAATGGCGATCTGGACATAACCCCGAAGAGCTCCCGGGATCTGCGAGTTGTCGGTTATAGCTGTGCCGCCCGAAGTTACAGTCGTATTCGCTAATGCCCGTGCTGCCGCGTCGTGCCCGAGGGCTTTGACGAGTGCGACGGCGAGGTCGAGCCGGTTGACGGTCCCGAGTGGATTGAACGTTGTGGCAGATGACGTCATCATCCCGGTCGGTACGAAATCGAAATCCCGCAGCGTCGATCCTCTCGCCGTTACCGATTCCGCGAAGCCAAGAAGATCGCCCGAGACATCGCCGAACCTGGGCGTAGCTCCGACCGTCTGTCGCATGCTGGTATTCAACGCGAGCGAGCGTGCCAATTCTTCGCGAGTAACGATCGAATCCGGTCGGAAGGTACCGTCGCTATCCGTGTCCATTACGCGATTCTTGATCGCAGCCTCGATGTCTGCTTGGTTCGGATGGCCCCCGATATCGGCGATCACAGGCAAGACGAATTTGACCTGGTTGATAACTCCGTCGACCGGACCTGGTGCCGCGATCTGCGTCGGAGCGCCCACCGGAGCGGCTGCTAATCCGCTTGCTCCGCGAACCTCTAAACGCCACGTTCCTGGTTGTGGATTTGAAACAGTTATCTCGCGTTTATTGGTGCCGACGACGGGAAGCGGAATGCTTGTCGCACCGTATGCGACGCCGCTCGGGCTATATGCTCTGATCCCAACCAAATTACCCGTGCCTTCTTCGGCAATAGTGTCGACGGTTGCCGAGATGTCGAGAACATTGATGTCCGGGTCGACGGTGAACGTCGTCGAGTTCGTCGATGCTGCTCCGGAAACCGTTGGATTATAGTCAATGTGAAAGCTCTGCTGGGCCGGACGTATCTCACCGAAAACGGCATTGAACGTCGGGGCCTGAATGTTTCTGTAATTACGGCTGCGGTTGAAAACTTTATCGACGGCTGCGTATGCATTGATAAAACCTGCACCGACCTCGTGATCTTCATATCCGGGCATTCTCGAAGCTGTTTCGGTCAGTATTTGCTTTATCTCGTCCGGCGTAAGCGTCGGATCGGCGTCGAGCATAAGAGCCACTACGCCCGCGGCGTACGGCGTTGCCATTGACGTTCCGGAGATCTGCGTATAAAAGGGGATCATTCCGGGCGGGAGTTCGGCATCCGCATCGCCGCCGTTGGCCGACAAGTTAGCGGTTGAACGGACCGACACTATGTCGCTCGTAAACCGCGTCGCGTTACTCGGAAATGCTCGCCCTGTTCCGGGAGCGGTAAGCGTCGGAGCATCATTGTCGTTGCTCGGATTTGAATCGGACAAACGAACCGCGCGCGGCGTTCCTCGAGATGAAAAATTCGCCAGCATTCCTTCCTTGGTGCCTGCAGCAACACCTATAACCCACGGAGCCTGTGCGTACGGTGACAGGGTGTCTTTCGCGGTCCCGTCGTTTCCTCCGGCGAAAAGGATGGTCGCGCTTCGCTCATACATAAGCTTGCTTGCGATCATGAACGGATGATCCGGGTTATATTCCCCGCCGCCGATCGGGCCGTATGAGTTCGTCACGACCCGGATGTTGTAGCGAAATTGATTCGCAATTCCCCATTCCCAGGCTCCGATCGCGTTCAGTACTGCAATGCCGGCGCCGAGCCCCGCTCCGATGATCTTCGCGCCAGGAGCCACGCCGGTGTATGCACCGCCTGAGCGAAGGCCTGTTCCGCCGACGATCCCGGCACAGTGGGTTCCGTGGCCGACTGTTTCATCGGTGTTTTGTAGATTTTCGACCGTGATGTTCGGCGTGAAACCTTCGAGTGTGCCGGCAGCCACCACCGGATGCACGTTCTGCACGACCTTTACACCAAAAGGCAGATCGCCGTGCGTCGCATCGACACCGGAATCAATGACCAGAACGCTGAAATCCCCGGTGCCTGACACTGGCATTCCACCGTTTCGAACGTTAAATCCGCTATCGCTCTGGAGACGGTGAACGCCGCCGAGCACTCGCGCTTGATGCATGTAGTACATCAATCCGTCGTTCGACCAAACGGAGCGAACGGCCGGGTTGGTGCTTAGCGATCGCACCTGACCGATCGTCATAGGCTGGGCGACCATTCCGAGCTTTGGAAAAGTCTGGCCACCAGTCACGCCCAACCCGCGCAGCAGGTTCAAGTGCGACTCCTGCAATCCGTTTACGGTATTGAATGACACAATCACCATGCCGGCGTCCGCATCATTTGTTAGCCGCGCGAGCCGCGAGGTTAATGCGGGGCTAAGTGAAGCGGCGTGCGTTTGCGCGGACGCACTCTGCGCAAAGTTGAGATTGGGTACGAACCAGACTCCGACGGCGAGAGCAAAGATAAACAGAAGGCAGAGTACCTGTCTGTGGATGCTGCTGATACTAAATTTCACGGCCTTTATCTCCTTGACGAAAAGATCTGTGGATCAATATGTCAACGAGAATAGACCGTCGGCTTTGAGGAATACTTGAGCAGTGGAAATGCTGGGTTGAGGGAAAGTTGAGACTGGTGTTCTGAGCACGTGCTTGTAGCTTCCGTTGTCAGAACTATTCCGGGATTGTCAGCAGTGTTAACCGCAGTTCAGGCAGATTCAGGCAAATTTCTTCAAAGATAATCTGTCCTTATCCGCTTTATCCGCGTCATCTGCGGTAAACAAACAATACGCGTCGGCAATTTGATCAGGGTCGGCGAGCCGCCGGCTTCCCGAGCCTGTTCTACAACGAGGGGCAAAGCTCGCCATACAGCCTACGAGTCTCCGCCGAAGGTTCGATGCCGAGCTCTTCGCTGAGGAGTTTCTTCATGTTTTCGAAATGTTTCTGAATGGCCGCTGGCTTACCTTGTGCGGCGAGAACCTTCATCGACAGACGGTGCATGTCTTCGCGATACGGATCGCCGTGCAAAACTTCCGCGGCGAACTTGAGCGCGTCGGCCCAACGCTTTTCTGAGAGAGAAAGTTTCGCAATCGCGGCGGCAACGCGGATCGCCTGCTCGGAGTAGAAAATGCGACGCTCCTCCGCCCACTCATCGTAGACACCGCTCATGAATTCGCCGCGATATAAAGCGTGAGCGGCTTCAAGATTCTCGCGAAATCGTGGGACGTCTTTTTCGCGTTTCGCCTTCTCAGCCTCGGCTATCAAGTGTTCGAATTCTTCAGCGTCGATCGAATAGGAAGCCTCGGGATTTAGCTGATATGCACCGTCACGGAAGACAACAAAGTTCTGCTTGAAAGCCTGACGGCTGTTAAGAGCCTTGCGAACATGTGAGATCGTCGGATGGAAATTCTTTTCGACCGTTGCCGGATCGTCGTCTCGCCAAAAGGCCTCGATCACAACTTCTTTCGGAACACGTCGATGCTTGCTGGTTGCGATGTAGCAAAAAATGTCCCGCGCACGTCTGGTCGTCCACGCGTCAGGAGCAAATGGGTTTGCCGGATCGCGGAAGATCTCGACCGGACCGAGAACTTTGATCGTGAGATCGGTGACCGGTGTCGGAGTGTCCCCTCGAACTATCAAATTCGGAGCGACAGATCTCTCCACGGATAGCTCTTGCCTTAGGTCCAGCGGAAGTTTGTCGTAGATGTCCTCGCTCCCGAAGATTCCCGGATTACGCCGGATCTCACGCCGCAGCCAATACTCGTAATCGAACCTGGCCGATAGATCGAGGGCTCTCCTCACCGGCTCGAGCATTTCTTTCTGCCGCTTTTGTGCAAAATAAGTTTCAGCCAACAGCATCGCAGCGAGTGCTTCGTCGTAGTAGTGATTTTGACGGCCGAAGAAATCGAGCAGATCTTCGATCTCTTTCTCGAGTCCATCGAATTTCCCGGCAGCCAGTTCGACCTGCGCAAGCCGCAGCCGACCTGTATTCACACCTAGTTCGTTACCGGTCGCTTCACGGGATCGGATCAGACACTCCAGCAGGTTCCGGGCTTTGGCGAGATCTCCCTGCAGCCGGTAAAAGATGGCTCGCTCTTCGTTCAATTCTTTCGACGAGACATCGATTTCAGCTTCTTCGTAGGCGTTCAACGCACGTTCGTAATACTGTTCAGCGTAAGTGAATTCATTCTTTTCACGGTAAAAATTTGCGTACGCCTCAAAGATTTCCCCGCGCAAGAATCGCAGGTTGTACAACTGACATAACTCGAGAGCGCGATTAAGGTGTTTCTCCGTTTCATCGAACTCGCCGCGGTAGAGGTGAAGCCGCGCAACGTTCAGATGACCGATCGCCTCCTGC
>JBKJOR010000002.1:0-6138 GCA_046595575.1 Pyrinomonadaceae bacterium
CCGCACGCTCAGAGCTTCACTCGATCATGACGCCGCAGGTGTTTCTCCGCAGCTCCACTATCTTCATGGAAGGCCAGCCGGCTGACGGCGTACACCTGCTGTGCGAAGGACGAGTAAAGCTGTCCACGTATTCGGCGGAAGGGAGGGCGATCATCCTTCGAATCGCGGAACCCGGAGAGCTCCTTGGGTTGAGTGCGGTTATTTCGGCAGCACCCTTTGAAAAGACCGCACAGGCCAGCGCCGACTGCGGTATAGGCTTTATAAAGGCCAAACCTTTTCTCAAGTTTATAGAGTCGAACCATGAGGCCGCACTGAAGGCTCTAAAGCAGATGAGTCACAACTACCATAGGGCCCACCTCCAGATCTGTGCACTTGGCCTTTCGTCGTCGGCCGCGGACAAACTCGCGGGATTGCTCCTGCAACTGTGCGACGGGTCGGACAACAGTGGGGCCGGGCGCATATCCCGGTCGCACACTCACGGCGAAATGGGTGAGATGATCGGCACGAGTCGCGAGACGGTTACACGCCTCTTCAAAAATTTTCGGGAGCGTCAACTTATCACATTTTCAAAAACGGAATTCTACATTCCTGATAAAGCCCGACTACGAGCGGCCGTAGGTCCAAAGTCTTAAAATGGACATGGCTGATACCCTGCCCTCCCGCTAAATGCACTCCCCCACACTTTAAGTTTTTAGATGTGATGTTAATCACAGACCGAACCACGAGCCGGGAGTAACATACTGGTAATTCGATCCGTCCCTAAACTTTCGGCAAAACTTCAGAGCCGGCAAAACGAAGGCTTAAATGAAGCTCTCCAGTAGAAACATAAAGCTTGGTTTACTAGTCTCTATAATAGCGGGGCTAACCGCGTGGTTTGCCCTCGGAGCTGTATCCGAAGGCGCGAATGCCGGTTACAATTCGAGCGAGGCTCAGGTTGTCGACGATGGATATGTCGGAAGCGAAACCTGTGCCGCATGTCACGAACCGCAATCCAAAATCTTTGAAGGAACCAAACACGGCAAGCTGCACACACTCGAGTCATGGAAAGGAAAGGTCGTCGGTTGCGAATCTTGCCACGGCCCCGGCAAAAATCACGTCGAAGCGGGTGGCGACAAGACCAAGATAGTTTCATTTAAGCGTCTCGATGCGAAGGCAACGGCCGAAACGTGTCTAAGTTGTCACGCAGGAAAAGAGAATCACACTAATTTTCGCCGAGGCGAACACTGGCGAAATAATGTCGGCTGCACCGAATGCCATACGGCTCACGGCCCGGCGCCTGCCAACTTTCGCGACGGCTCAATGACACAGGTTGGTGATGTTGCAGCGCAAAAACCCGGGCAGGCCACAAAGGCGATGCTACGGTCAAACGAGCCGCAGCTTTGCATGGCTTGCCATACAGAGACAAGGGCGCAGTTTAGCAAACCGTTTCGCCATAAGGTCCTTGAAGGCACAATGACGTGCAGCGATTGTCACAATCCGCACGGCGGGTTTGAGCAAAAGCAAGGCAAGCTCGCCGTCGGGGCCGATGCTGCCTGTATAAAGTGTCACAGCAATAAGCAAGGTCCCTTCGTTTTCGAGCACGCGCCGCTGAAGGTTGAGGGTTGTGCGGCGTGTCACACCCCACACGGATCGTCGAATCCGAAAATGTTAAAGAGGAGCTCGGTGCGCCAGCTCTGCCTGGAATGTCATAGCAGTATTACGGATCAGTTTGCTCCGGACGTTCCTTCTTTCCACAACCAGGCGGTGCTCAGATACCAGAATTGCACAATTTGCCACGCCGCTATCCATGGTTCGAACTCGAGCTCGGTGTTCTTCCGTTAGAGGTGACAACAAAATGGCCCTTCATCGCGCCAAGAAATCCTTTCCGTTGATCGTATTTCTGATCGTCTACGCGATTGCGGCAAACGCTCTTTATTCCCAAACCCCTACACCAACGCCCGCTCCGGCGGACAACAGCTCAGGGGCTTCCGATAGCCCCATCACTTCGACCATCGAGGTAGGGGTTCGCGGCTTGCACGTTAATGGGAGCGACAATAAATATCGCAGCGACCTGAACTACCGTCCGGGGCTCCGACTATTCGATTCAAGTTTCCTCATTGAGAACAAACCAGGTACTAACTTCTTCGATTCGGCACTCGTCACGACCTCCGGCTGGGGCGGCGACCCGAGCGGGATGTTCCGGCTGAATGTAGAGCGAACCGGATTCTATAAATTCGACTCCAATATTCGGCGCGTGAAGTACTTCAACAACCTGAACAATCACGCCCTTAACCAGCATAATGCGAACACTGACCATGGCTTCGGCGACTTTGATCTAACCATCTTTCCGGAACGCGAATCTTTCAGGTTTCGCATCGGGTACTCGTTCAACCGGACGGGCGGCAACGGTGGATTTACGACGCGAGCGTACGGTGATGAGTTTGGGGTCTTGTCGAATGTCGACACTAGCTCGGACGATTTTCGAGCAGGGGTCGAAGGCAAAGCATTCGGTTTCAATCTTGGGTTGAACTTCGGAATACGTAAATTTAACGAAGACACGAGCTACTTCATCGACGGCCTCAATCTCGGCAACAATCCAACGAACAGTACGAGGCTGTTCACATTCCGGCGGGATTATCCGATCGAAGGAACAACGAACTTTGTGCAGTTTCACGTTCAGAGAACGTTTGCCCGCAGACTCGACTTTACCGCTCGCCTGATTCATTCCCAGACGTCGACCGACTTCCGCGTAAATGAAGCGATAACCGGCCGGGACAGTACCAATAACCAGGTCGACCTTGACGGGTTCGACATTTCCGGTCAGGCGAAGCGACCGCAGACGCGGGGTGATCTAGGCGCTACTTATCGTGTTACTGACGACTTTAGAATATCGAACACGTTTACGTACGATCAGTTCAACATCAGCGGGGGAAACCGGTTCTTCGAGGAGTTACGTCGCAGGAACGCAGGCGGTACTGTGCTGGCAACGGTTTTTACCAATACGCTTGCGCACCGTGTCACCGCATATCGTCGGGCGACGAATCTCATCGAAGCAGACTATCAGGTGAATCGCCGGTTTGGGTTCAACGTCGGTTACCGGTTCACCACCAGAAAAGTTCAGATCGAGGGCTCGAATCGAAACTTGGCCAGTCCCACCATCACGACGATCTCGGAAGAGTTCGAGAATCAGACGCACGGACTGATCGCCGGTTTCAAGGCCAAGCCGATCGATAACTGGGTTATCTTCGGCGACGTCGAACACGGCAAGGCGGACAGTGTCTTTACCAGACTGGCGAATAACGACTTCACGAATTTCCGTATCCGGACCCGTGCGACTATCCGTACTCTCTCGTTCAATGCGTCGTACATAAGCCGCAGCAACGACAATCCGTCGCGATCCGTCGAATTGCCGCCGGTCAACTTTACGGCCGAGACTCGTAGCCGGACGTTCGCGACGAGCGTCGACTGGTCTCCGTCGCCTGAATTTTTAGTGAGCGGTGGCTATACGTTTCAGCACCTCAACGCCGAGGCCGATATCATAATTCCGATCGGAGGTGTGAGGCTGCCGGGCATAAGCCAATACTTCGTGCGTGACAGCTACTTTCATTTCGACGTCCACGCCAGGCCGATCAAACGCGTATCGCTGTTCGCGAGTTACCGGATCAACGATGATCGAGGCCAGGGCAGTCGCTTGTCGACCCGGGCCCAGGACATAATTACGTCGTACCCAATGCGCTTTCAATCGCCGGAGATCAGACTCGCTTTTCGGCTTCACCGTAACATCGACTGGAATGTTGGTTATCAGTACTACGACTACAGAGAGCGGTTTGGCAATCCTCAGAATTACAACGCCCACTTGCCCTACACTTCGCTGCGATTCTTTTTTGGCAAAGCCGAAGACCGCTAGGTATCAAGTTATCTCGACTCCGCCACCGCCCGACGCGCATGATCGTCGGGCGGTTCTTTTTCGTGGGCCACTATTGAGCCGGCCGCTGGAACTGAACCTTATCGAACCCGCCCGTGTGGCACTCGCTGCACTGAAACTGTGAGATGTCTCCAAGATTCAGCGGATGCTTAAATGACTTGTCACCTTTATGGCAGGCCGCGCATTGCCATGTGTTCTTATCACCCAGATTCACCGGATGCTCGAACGTTCCGCCGGCCGGTTGGAACGTCCGTCCTCCAAACGTTTGATCGAGGGTTGTGTGGCAGAGAGCGCAGTCGTTGCGGATCACTTTCCCTTCGCGACTCGCGTGCTGGCCGTCGTGGCAACGGAAACATCCCTGTGCATTGTAGTGGCCGATGTTGTTGATGTGCGCCTTCCAGTCTGTTTTCATTTCCGGGAAGAAGTAGGTCTGATAGAGCTGCTGGACCTCGGCGACGGCGTTCCTGACCGCTTCGGCCTTTGCGGCATAGACGTCACCATGGGCAGTGCGGTAGTAGCTCTCAAGTCCCGTCGCTATCGCCGCGACCGCTTCGTCGTTCGTGGAGTACGGTGCGGATAAGACCTCGACCGACTTTGCTTTGATGAACGGAAGCGACAGATCTATCCTTCCCGCCGTAAGCGATCGATCCACCGCTTCGTTTGGCGAAAGATAGATATGTGTCGGCCGGTTGTGGCAGTCGATGCAGTCCATCCGCCGTTTCGATGATTGCTCTATCTGCTGCGGTGAGAGAGACGCGGTGCGCGAGATATATTCCGTTACCGTGCCGCTGCGGTCCTTTAGCCTGACCCAAGGAATATCCTGCCGCTTTTCATCAGTCGCGATGTACGTTATCTCGTTAGCGACGTTCATGTGCCAGTGAATGCCGCCGACCTCGCCGCTATCGGCGTTACCGCCGCCCGTCTTGATCAGCATCCGGGTTTGGTTCAGCGAGTTTTTTTCATCGAAACCAAAATGATTGAAGACCTTGAGTTGATCACCGTGAAACTTCTCCGGCCAGTGGCATTTTGCGCACGTTTGATCTGCCGGCCGCATATTGTGAACCGGCGTCTGGATTGGCCGGTCGTAAGTGTTAAAGGTCACGGCGTAAAGCTGATTCATGCCGTTGAGTTTTGAGCGGACATACCACTCGGGACCGTGACCGACATGGCATTCAACACAGCGCACGCGCGCATGCGGCGAAGCGTTGTACGAAACAAACTCGGGCTTCATCACGCTGTGACATTGAGTTCCGCAGAACGCAACCGACTCGGTGTACTCGTAGGCTCGATAGCTTCCGAACGCGCTTATAAACAGGAAGACGAACGAGAGGCAAAGAAAAACGATCAGGGTTCGCCGGCGCGCCGGATCGTTAAGATCGAGGATGGGGTAAGACGGAATGTGGATCTCGGGGTTCTTCCGTCGTCGCCTCCTCTCGAGGAGCACACCGACGAGCATCAGGAATATGCCGAAGACCATAACCGATGGGAGAAGGATATAGGTCACGAGAACCGTGTACGGATTGTCACTCCCTGACGACAGTTCGATCATGACCAGAAGCGCAATGCTGGTCAGGCACGCCGCCACGATGGCTATTCCGATGAAACTGACGTAATTGCGAAGTAAGCTGGGCGATCCGATCGGTATCTCGGTTGGCGGCCTACTGTCGACCGTCTCGGGGTCTTCATTCATATTCATCTCCCAATAAGGAACGAACTCGTGAGCAGACACCGAACCCTTTTAAAATAGGATTCAGCACCGCCGCAAAAGCTTTTAGCAAGACCTCATAGTCCATGCCCAAAGCTCTCGCAAAACGGTGCTGACTACACTGCCCGGAGGCAGGCGTGTCAGATCATCACGGTGTCGGCCTTCTCAAAGTCTGCATGTGCTCGACCAGCAACTTCGCCTCTTCCGCCGTCATACCTTTCGGTTCGAACGCCGGCATGTTCGGTGGTTTCTCAGCTTTCTTTCCTTTCAAGACGGCATCTATCTGTTGATCCTGCGGCATGGCGGGATCATAGAACTTCTCAGCTTTCGGGCTGTGGCACATTGCGCACTTTGTTTTATATGCGGCTGCAGGGTCGTCCATTGCCGACGTGACCGCAGCGGCCGGGGTAGCTCGAAAGATAGAGAAAGCCGCTATCGGCAGAACGAAGCAAATGGTCGCGAGTAATTTTAAGCGATTGATTGTCATATAACTTCTCACTGAAAAGGCTGTGACAGCGGGTGAAACCCG
>JBKJOR010000007.1:0-2937 GCA_046595575.1 Pyrinomonadaceae bacterium
CAAAATGCAATGTATATGCCATGGACCGTTCCGGCCGATGGCGATTAGTCATTTGCTGAAATAATAGGATTTACGGTCCGACGCCGATTCGTAGGGCCGACGTCTTTAGCGGCTGCCACGCGCAAATCGTTGAGTGGAGTAACGAGATTGTTTAAAACAAGAAAGGCGGCGGGCAATCGCCGCCGCCTTCAAAAACTAATTGAGCTATCGTTCAATTTCTCAGAGCGTTAGCCGCATTCAACCGGCCACCGCTCGACACCTTTCCATTCAGCGAGTCGAACTTATCAACCGTAGTCAATATGCGTTCACGAAGCTTCTCCACCGAAAGATTAGGTTCGTTCGCCAGGATCAGCGCCGCAACTCCAGCCACCTGAGGAGCCGCCATCGACGTACCCGAAGCATCTCGATACGTGTCCTTCAGCCAGGTAGATCGAATATCGCGCCCCGGAGCGGCAATGTGAACCGTCTTGGCTCCGAAGTTCGAGAACGAAGCCAAAGCGTCAGTGCGATCGAGCGCCGCAACGCTTATAACATTCGGAAGGTCGTAGTTCGAGGGATAGTGGGCACGCTTGTCGTTATCGCTCGAACTGTTTCCTGCGGCGGCGACAAAAAGAATACCTTGATCGCCCGCAGCGCGGATAACGTCTTCCAACGCACGCGAGTATTGCGTCGACCCCCAGCTAGCGTTGATGACCCTAACATTCACGCCCTTCTGTTTTCGATCGATAGCGTAGTTGATAGCCTCGATCGCATTCTTCGTTGTTCCAAAGCCGCCCCGGCCAAGAAATTTGAGCGGCATGATCGTGACATTCCAGTTTATGCCGGTGATGCCAGCGTTATTATCACCCTCAGCGCCGATAATGCCGGCGCAATGTGTTCCGTGTCCGTTCTCGTCCATCGGGTCGGCCGCGTTGGCGTCGGCGTCGAAACCGTGAACGTCGTCAAAGCTGCCAAGCTCATCGTCGGCGTACTGCGGTATGTTGTCCGGCCGCTGCCACATGTTCGACACCAGATCTTCGTGGGTATAATCGACACCGCTATCTAGTACGGCAACTACGATCTTCTCGCTGCCGCGAGTCGTCAGCCAAGCCTTGAGTGCGTCGATATCCGCCCGCTCTTTCCCGCCATCCTGGCCCAGATTGTTTAACGCCCACTGCTGTTCGAACTGCGGATCGTTCGGCTGTCCCGAACTCTGTCGGTAAAGCAGGTCGCTGCGCGATGCGGGCATTGGTGGAGGCTCAACGCGGATTTCCTCATTCGTCTGGGCATACTCAACGACGCGGGACATCGAGGCGTACAGTCGAGCCGTGTCCTCAGCATTTCCATTGTCGAGATCGTCGATGGAAACAAGACCGTTCACAGCTTCGATCTCGTCTTCTACCAGATCGTTCCTGGTCGCGGCAATCTTTTTGATCTCGTCGAGCGTGACGCCCGGCTTGAAACGAACCAATACTTCAGGCTCCGCACTTACCGGTTTCCTCTTTTCGCGCTCGGATTCCGCTACCGACTTGGTTGTCGTCTGCCTTAGCGATGTCTCCCATCTGCCGATCTGCCCTAGCACTGCGGCCAGAGTTACGACAACGACGGCAATGCCAATGTGGATCCAAATATTATTGCGATTCATACGTACTGCTCCTATCGCCGTAAAAAGGTACTGCTTTACTCGACAATATGGTTTTCGCCTTCGAAGCCCACCAGTCTGAGATGAAACTTATCCGCCCGGTATTCATACGGATCGTCCTCGGCTTTGAGTTGAATCTCCCAACCGGTCGAGATCATTTGGGCGGACATTTCGCCATCGGTCGCAGCGCCAAGGGACATATCGGGAAAGTCGCGGTCCGTTATAGACACCACTCTGACCGCGTCGACCGCTAAACCCAGGCGCTCGGACAAATCCTGCTTTGCGCGTTCGGTTGCTGAATCTCTCGTAAAATCCATATTATTGCTCGATTCCAAGATTCTGATAGTTTTACGAGTCTTAGTCAATAAATGTTCGACGCGAACGACCGTTTCCACGCCGCCTGAAAAATTCACGGGACTTCGAGCTGCTAACCAAGAGATCATTTCGTAGTGCCAATCGATACCCGGAGGGACAAAGTGCAAAAGCCCGCGCGTAAGCAAGGGCGATATCGAAACTCGAGGAACCGGCGGCATGCCACGCAGTTCGGTGTTGAGCATATCGCCCTTGCTTACGCGCGGGCTTTTGCACCGTGTCGCCCGCCGGCTATGCTCCGGGCCTTACTGCGATCGAAGTCTGCGGCCGGAAAAATTGCGTGTGATCTCGACCAGGGCCGGGACGATGAATGTCGCGCACCCAACGCCGAGGATTAGCCCCGTAACAAACCGGGAAACGTGCGTGTTTTCCCAGATGCCGAATACAGTTAGCGACCAGTCTATGGCTATCGGGATCAACGATAGGAATAGCCAGATGCGGGCCATCGGTTCGATCTCGTCGACCGTTCTCCAAAGCGGGTAGATTGCAATTCCCGCAAGCAGCCCGAAGTAAACTCCGAAACACCTCGAGCACACGGCCATTTGATGTCCCGCGATATGCAGCGAGCGCTCGGGAATCTGGTGGCAGATGTAGCCGAAAAAGCTGAAGACCGACGATAAGCCGAGAAGCGGAGCTGCAACGATAGATCCGGCCCACACGAGAACGACGAATGTGGTTATCAGCCAGACCTGCCAAGCCTGTCTACGAAGGCGTCTCCGCAGGTCGAGAGAAACGAAACTTGAGGCGGGCTCGGTCATGAAGTCAGAAGTCAGAAGTCAGAAGTCAGAAGTCAGAAGTCGGAAGTCGGAAGTCAGACGTCGGAAGTCGGAAGTCAGACGTCGGAAGTCGGAAGCCGTAGCCGAAAGTTGATCTATGGTTAACGCAAAGCTCGCGAAGGCGGCAAAGTTCTGAATTCTGAATTCTGACTTCTGCATTCTGAATTC
>JBKJOR010000051.1:0-4697 GCA_046595575.1 Pyrinomonadaceae bacterium
TCTCGGTATTCGAATCGATGGCTGCGCTCGACGACAAGGCGAAGGCGTCGGAGATCATGATCATGCCCGGCGTTGGATTCGATGTCGTACCGAGCGACTGTCTCGCGAAGCATTTAAAAGATCTGTTGCCATCGGCGACGCATCTCTCGCTCGCGTTCTATGGAATGGGTCGGATCTCGCACGGCACGCAGGCGACGATGACAATGAATGTCGGCCGCGGCGGTGCGATTCGCAAAGACGGAAAGATCACACCGGTTGCGGCGGCATGGAAATCGCGCGAGATCGGTTTCGGCGAGGTGAAAAAGATGGGCGTGACGATTCCGTGGGGCGATGTCTCTACCGCTTATCACTCGACCGGGATTCCGAACATCGAGGTCTTTACGGTAATGCCGAAGCAGAATCTTAAGATGCTCAAGCTCAGCCGCTACCTTGGCTGGCTGCTCGCCACCAAACCGGTCCAGGAATACCTGCAAAAACAAATCCCTCCGGGTGGACCAAGCGACGTCGAGCGGGCGAAGGGTAAGACGCTGCTCTGGGGTGAGGTGTCAGACCTGAACGGAAATCGCGTCGAATCCCGAATGCAGGGTCCGGAAGGTTATACGATCACAGCCCTCGCGGCGCTCAACGTCGCACAGAAAATTCTCGACGGAAATTTCAAACCGGGATTTCAAACTCCAGCGAAGGTATACGGAGCCGATCTCGTTCTGGAGATCGATGGCGTGCAGAGGCAGGACGTCGCCTAAAAATGAAACTTTATACCGACCTGCGCCTGGCGGCTTTCGCCGGCGACTGATGTATTTCGAGCTCTGAAATCAGGAAGGTCGCCGATCAATTCGCCGGTCGCGGCGTTCGTTGGCACGAGTGTGTGGTTATAGGCGACGATCCTGTTGACGTTGAAAAGATTCTGAATCTCGACAAACGTTTCCAACCTGTAACGCTCAGTTAGATCGATAAACCGCGAATATCGTAAATCGAAATTGAATTGTGGCGGCGTCTTGCTCGAATTCCGTTTGATTCCAACCGGGCGGTCTGAGAATGGAAGCCCGTCGAGGTTAAGATCGAGTGGAGAAAGCGTACCGTTGATCAGAACGCCGGAACCAATAGCGAAGCGCTCACCGCTGTTAGCAGTTGTGATGATCCCGAATTGATTGTTGTTGAGAATCCAGCGAAGTGTTTTATGTCGCACGTCGAACTTGGGACGGGTGACCATGCTCATCACAAACGTGTGCCGCTGGTCACCGTAAGAATATCCTTTATCCAGTGCCCGGTTCGTTGGGTCGGACAACGCTAGGGACGTCCCGGCACCGCCGATCATATATGGTATGTTCTGCTCGGGTGCGTCGTCGATCGCCTTAGAGAATGTATAGTGAGCGCTGAATTGGAGCCCGCCTGAGAAGCGCTGCCGAAGCTGCAGCGTTAGTGCATCGTACTGCGAAACCCCGACCGACTCTGCCATCTGGATAACGCCGAACCTCGGATCCCGTCGCGTGGTCGAGCTGGCAGTTGCACTAAAGACCGGACGTCCATCTGCAAGGAACCGCTCAGGATTGATCGGATTAATATTTCGGTAGACAGGAATATGACGGCCGCCGGAATGAACATAACCAACGGCGATCGACAGATTATCCGTGACGGCCTGCTCGAGTTGGATGTTCGCGTGAATCGCGTACATCGTCTCAAAGTCACTTGCGACTGTGACGACTTCCTGTCCCGGCAAAGACGAGCCCGAAGGCTGTGAACCTGAAAACGAACCTGGGAATGCCGGAGCCAACGGATCGAGCGGGCAGGTTCCCCCCAAGCTTCCACAGAAGCGAATACTGAAAAACTTTGGCGCACCATTGTTGAGTAAGGCTCGATCGTACATGTCCAGTGACGGAGGCTCGTAATAAATCCCCGCCCCCGCCCTGAGAACCAACGGACGCTTTCCTTCCTTCAACGCGTAAACAAATCCGAGACGCGGAGCGAGATTGTTTCGGTCGACATTAAACCTTCGCGAATCGGAAAACGGCGACGAAGCGTCAGCTTTGGGAATCAGATATAGGTCGTATCGAAGTCCGTAATTGAACTTCAGCCGCGGCGTCGCCTTCCAATCATCCTGGATGAAGAAGTTCCAGTAGGTCGCCTTGTATTTCGTCTCCGGGTCGCCGAACGATTCGTCGTATCTTGTATACCCTCGCGTCGCGAAACCACTCCTAGCCTCGACGTACGCGTTGATGTTTGGAAACGTGTAGAGCGAGAATTCTGCCGAACGTCTCTCGTTGTCGATAAAATTAAAGCCGCCGCCGAACTTGATAGCATGCGAACCGCTCATCCACGTGAGGTTGTCCTGAACCTGAGTGAGGTTTACCAATGGGGTGACAGTGCCGGCATCGATTGGCGACCCGAAGTTGGCAACGCCTGGTATCGTGATCGACGGCCCCGATGCCGAGCTTTCGTTTCTTTCAGTGCGGACCAAACGTCTTACATATTGAAATCGAAGCTCATTCAGTAGTTTCGGCGTGAACGAAACAAGCTGTAGTCCAAGGGAATAATCCCGGTTTTCGAGATCCACGCTCCGCTCCAAAGTATTGAAGCCGCCCTGTATGTTATTGGCGACACCACTGTTGTTAGAATTGAACCGTGCCATCACGTTATTGTTCTGATTCAGCTGAGCGTCGGTTCGAAATATGAGTAGATCGCCTCGTTCCTTACTCGGAATTGCCGGAACAAAGATCGGGGCAGGCAGGCCAGCTGCGATGAGCTCCGCTTTGTTCTGCTCACTTATCGTCACCTGCCTGTTCGACCGTGTGCTGTCGTCGCGGCTTATACCTTCGTAACCAAAATAGAAATGCCACCGGTTCTTGACGATCGGACCACCGACCGTGGCAATCACATCATGTGTGACATTGTCAGGCAACTTCTGCGCTGAAAAGAAAAACGGGCGGGCATAGAACGACGGCCGCCGGAAGATATAACCGACTGAACCGGTAAACTCATTGGTGCCCGACGGCGTAATGATGTTCATTATCATACCCGTCGTATTTCCGAACTCCGGGGCAAACCCGTTTGTGACAATCTGAATTTCGCTGACGTATACCTCGGAGATCGTCATCAGTCTCACGCCTGCACGGTCCGGCTGAGTGTTCGTATTTCCCTCAAGCTGATAATTAACGCGTCGCGCGAAACCGTTGACGTTGACTTGCGGGAAATTGAAACCAGTATTAGGACGGCCGGTAACGTTCGCCTGCAAGATGACAAAGTTATACGGATTGCGCGTGGGCAGCGGAATATTGTGGACTTCGCGATCGCTCATTACGCGCCCAAGATCTGTCTTGCCTGTATCGGTAATCGGTGCGTCGCCGGAAATGGTCACGGATTCTAAGAGCTCTCCGGCCTCCAGCTCAAAGTCGACAGTCGTGGTTTGCCCCGCAGCAAGTGTCACCCCATCCCGCACCAGCTGTCTAAAGCTGGTAGCGTTGGCCGTAACGCGCCAGCTTCCGAGCGGAAGGAGTGGAAAGCGGTAAACGCCGTTCGCGTCGCTCTTTGTGCTCCTCGTCGCGCCGGTTTCGATATGAATAGCTTTGATCTCGGCGTTTATAACAGCGGCTCGGTCTTGTTCAAAAACGCTGCCCTCGATCTGACCATTTAGTGCTTGTGATTGCGCGAGGACGGACGGCTCCGGTGAGGCTATTACGAAGCCGAGTACAACGGTTGCGAACAGAAGATGCGGCACCAGTGACTTCATAAATGCAACGCCCTGGCGAAGCTTCGATATTATAGAATGAAAATGAGCCGACTTGAACACCTCGCAGACCTTCGCAAAACCTGTCTCGCTACGCGGGTATGCTGGTACTTATCTGCCCTCAACCCGACGGAGCAGGTCTTCGTATCGCGGATCGTTTCGGATCGGATCCAGCTGAGGTTCGACCTGAAATAAAACGGCCATCTGCCAGGAACGCTCTTTATACGACTCCTCGAGCATCTCGAAAGCCTTATCTTTGTCTCCGATTCGGGCATACAGCCCCGCCTTCCGGAAGGGACTGTCCCTATCGAGAGTCTTTATCCTCTCTAAAAGAACCTCCTTGTAACCGGACGTTTCATAGGCCGTTTTGAATCGTCGGATTGTCTCGTCGTCTTTTTTTTCGACGATCAACGATTGGATGAACCACTCAAATGCTTCTGACTCCTTTCCCTGTGCTTCCAGGGCCCGCACGAACCAGTTGTAAGTTGCAACTCTCTCCGGCTTAAGATCGACCACCGTCCTGTATTGGGCGACCGCTTCATCTAAACGTCTGGCGAAATAAAGCAAATTAGCGTAATACACTTGGTTGATATATGACGCAGGTTCCAACTCCATCACGATCTTGACTTGCGCGAACGACTCATCTGCTCTGCCGCGGGAACCTAGAAGAAGTGAGTACGTCTGGCGTGCAATGGCAGAGGTTGGGTCAAGTTCGATCGCACGGAGGCAAGCTTCTTCCGCCCCAACTGCATCCCATTCAGAGTGACCTCTGAGATGACACAACGCGCTATATGCTTCGGACTGATCAGGGTTTAACGTAAGTGCATTTCTGATCGCCTCACTCGCTTTGTTAAAGTTTTCGTCGTTCCTGGATTTGGCCGCCTGAGAATGAGTCAAGGCTTTGCCGGCCCATGCCTTTGCGTAGTTAGGATCGAGCGTAACGGCCTTGTCCATATACTCGAAAGCGCCGGCGTCC
>JBKJOR010000152.1:0-10538 GCA_046595575.1 Pyrinomonadaceae bacterium
CACAGCCGAACGCCCGATCTCGCGAGCTTTCGCCGGAACGGCGGCCTTTGCCTTTTGACCACTTCGGCGCTTCTGCGCGTCGACGGAAAAAAGACACACGAATACTACCAGGAGAGATAGTGGAAGATGTGGGAGTTTCATATATTTATTTTTTTATTGGCTTCTTTTTCTGATCTGAGATCGCGATCCGTTCACGCATACCGGCGTGATGAAAATGGCAGATCGCGATCGCGAGAGCGTCTGCGGCGTCATGCGGTTCCGGCACTGCTGTCATTCGCAGTAGAACCTTCACCATTTCCTGGACCTGATGTTTTTCCGCGTTACCGTAACCAACGACGGTCTGCTTGATCAGCCGCGGAGCATACTCCGCGATCGTCATCCCGCGTCGCTCGCCGAGCAGCAAAACGACCCCGCGGACCTGCCCAAGCTTTAACGCAACCTTTACGTTGACTGCAAAGAACGCCTCTTCGATAGAAAGAACATCCGGCTGGAATTTGTCGATCACCGCACTAACTCCGTCGTAGATCTTTGTCAGGCGGGCCGGAAACGACATCCGAGCACTAGACCTCACCACGCCAAAATCTACGAGGGCGTACTTAGGTCCGACACCTTCAACAATTCCCCAGCCGAGCGTCTCGCTTCCTGGGTCGATACCTAAAACACGCATTTAATTAGGCGGAACGCCATCAAGATAACCGAAATATTTCGCGAAAATCAAGAACTTTTTCGCCGGCCGAAATTCATTTGTAAAAGGCCTTGATAAACATTATGATTTTCTCGTTGCGAAGAAACTCTAACATTGAATAATGAACGCCCGCGTTGTCGACAGCCCGCCAAACGAGTCCGTCCGAATTCTGCTTAACGAGATAATAGATTACGCAGGCCTTTTTCCGCCGTCGCAAGTCTCCATGTCCGAGGCGGTGCTCAATTACACTACATATCGTCACAGTAATTATGGCTGGATGCTTGGGCGGTTCATACTCCCGGTTTCGCGGCTCGACGAATTTTACGACAGCGCTCGCGAGTTTCTTCCCAAGGGCCGCGAGCAAGCGTGGCGACTCAGCGTGCTGGCCGGCGAAGATCTTGCCGCGACTATCCGCTCGATCATTGAGTTTAATCGAAAGCACTCAGAACGCGCGGTGTGCGAGATCCTGGAGGTAAAGGCGGCGACCGTCTCGAAGATCGAGAACACGATCGCATCGCTTCCAAAGGCGATTACGCCGTACTTTGAGATCTCGACAACCGGGCGCACCTTCGTCGATCTGGTTGCGACGCTCGGGATAAAAAGACAGCGTGCGAAGATTCGCACCGGGGGAGTCACACGCGAAGAGTTTCCCGCCACTCGCGACATTATCCGCTTTGTCCGTACATGCATGGCCGCGAATGTCCCATTTAAGGCGACCGCCGGACTCCATCATCCGATCCGCTGCTTCAAACCGTTGACCTACGCGCCCGAAGCGCCGCAGGGAACGATGCACGGCTTTTTGAATGTGCTGCTGATGACCGGTTTTGCACGCGAGAGTTTCCGCGTCAGCCTTCTCGAAGAGATCATGGAAGAAGAGTTTGAGGAGGTTTTTGAGTTTACCGATGGCGGGGTCTCATGGCGCGGCTCGCATCTCCTTACGCTCAGTCACCTCGAGCGCCTGAGATCGAGGGGAATGCACTCGTTCGGATCGTGTTCGTTCGACGACCCGGTCGCTGATCTGCGGGAGTTGGGGATTTTGTGACCCCCCCCCGCCGGCAGGAAATTTGCGATTTTTGATTTGCGATCGCGAGGGGACCGATGTCCATTTTCGCGGACCGGGTCAATGAATGAAGTGATTCCGAGATCGCAAATCGAAAATCACAAATCGAAAATCTGATATATGACTTACGAGATCAACGAAACACACGATCCCAATTTGAAGAGCTGGATCGAATCCGCTAACGATCCGAATAGCGATTTTCCGATCCAGAATCTCCCGCTGTGCGCGTACGAAGTTGGCGACACCCAGCCGGGTCTCGGAATTGGCTTCGTGATCGGCGATAAGATCCTGGATATTTACGGCTGCATAGACGACGGGTTGATGCAGAACGAGGCGATCGCGCAGTTTGCGTCGTACCGCCTTTGGAGTTTGAACGCGATCGGGGGATTCGCCCCGCAGGTTTTATCTGACTTGCGACGGCAAGCGATATATCTTCTTTCGGAAAAGAACGATGCCCGCATCGCAATCGGCGACCACCTTCTTTCGATCTCCGATGTCACGTTTGAGCAAGCTTTCAAGAGCGGAGACTACACAGATTTCTACTGCTCGATATATCACGCAACAAATGTCGGATCCATGTTCCGGCCGGACAATCCCCTGTTGCCGAATTACAAATATATTCCCATCGGATACCACGGCCGGGCATCGAGTATCGTCATCAGCGGGACCGAGATCAAACGCCCGCATGGACAGAATCGCAGCGACGCCGAGAACCCTCCGGTATTTATTCCGGCAAAGAGTCTAGATTACGAAATGGAGCTCGGCTTTTTTGTCGGGCAGGGAAATGAGCTCGGAACATCTATTCCCATCGGCAATGCCGAGCAACATATCTTCGGTGTGTGTCTCGTCAACGATTGGTCGGCTCGCGACATACAGGCTTGGGAGTATCAGCCGCTCGGGCCGTTCCTCGCGAAGAACTTCGCAACGACGATCTCGCCATACGTCGTCACGATGGAAGCCCTCGCCCCATTTCGAACGAAGGCTTTCGAACGCGATGCTGACGATCCGCAGCCGCTCGAATATCTCCGCGATGAGAAGAATAAAAAAGTTGGCGGACTCGACATAAATCTCGAGGTGTACCTTCAGAGTGAACAGATGCGAAACGAAAGTATCGAACCCCATCTGCTCAGTCGCTCGAATACGAAGGACCTTTACTGGACGATCGGCCAGATGCTGACGCACCATGCATCCAACGGCTGCAACCTGCAGACGGGCGATCTGATGGCGACCGGAACGGTCAGCGGAAAATCGAAGGACGAGCGGGGCTGCATGCTCGAACTCACATGGCGCGGGACCGAGCCTATAGACCTTCCATCAGGCGAGCAGAGACGCTTTCTCGAAGACGGCGACGAAGTGATTATGAAAGGCTTTTGCGAACGCGAAGGATTTCGCCGCATCGGTCTCGGTGAATGTCGAGGTCGCGTCATTCCGGCAGAATAGGATATTGCCACAGAGGACACAGAGGTAGAATTAGTCATGCCAGCTAAGGCGGAACAAGCATTACATTCGTCTATGCCCTCTGTGCCCTCGGTGGCAAAATTTTTCGTTCGTCGAGTAGTTGGGGAAACCATTGAGGATGATTCGGCTGACGTCCTCGCGGTCGAGGAACCGCTTGAAATACGCATCGGCGTTTCCGGGGGCGGCCATCGCGCAATCTCGATCACGATGCGAACACCGGGCGAAGACGGCGATCTTGCGGCGGGTTTTCTTTTCACTGAAGGGATTCTTACTTCGCATGACCAGATAAAGCAGATCCGCCACTGCGGCCTTAAGATCGGAAAAGGAACGAGCAGCCTCGACCGTGCCGTCGCACTAAATTCGAATACCATCCGCGTCGACCTGAACGCCGGCGTCGACATCGACTTCAAACGTCTCGAAAGACACTTCTACACGACGTCGAGTTGCGGTGTTTGCGGGAAGAGCTCGATCGAGGCTCTGCACACCGGAGCACAGAAACTAACCGACGTCAGAAGTCCGAAGCTCGACTCCGAAATGATTCACGCTCTGCCCGATAGACTACGGCAGTCCCAGGATATATTCGACCAAACAGGCGGCCTTCACGCATCGGCGCTGTTCGACGTGAATGGTGCCCTTGAGATCGTCCGAGAAGATGTTGGCCGGCACAACGCGCTCGATAAGGTGATCGGAGCAAAGTTTCTCGCTGGAGAGCTGCCGCTTTCGGAGAAGATACTGCTGGTCAGCGGGCGAGCAAGTTTCGAGCTTGTGCAGAAAGCGCTGATGGCCGGTATCCCGATCATGGTCGCGGTCGGGGCGCCGTCGAGTCTCGCTGTCGAGCTGGCGGAAGAGTTTGGGATGACACTCGCTGGATTTGTCCGCAACAATTCGTTCAACGTTTACAGCGGGAAATCACGGATCGTATGAAGCTCAGGATCAAGGGAAACTCGATCAGGCTGCGGCTATTGCGGAGTGAAGTAGAACGCCTCGCCGAGCGTGGCAGTATTACCGACGAAGTTCGATTCGGCACGAATGCGTTGCGATACTCGGTGCTGATATCGGCCGAGGCGGAGGCGATTCGTGCGAGCTTTGAGAACAATGAGATCGCGGTTCTGATTCCTGAAAGCGAGGGACAGAAATGGGCGACGAGCGACGACGTCGGTTTCGAAGTCGAGCAATCGACCGGCGACGGGAAGACCCTTACCATCCTCGTCGAAAAAGATTTCGTATGCGTCGACCGTCCAAACGATCCTGATCGCGACGATGCTTTTCCGAATCCGTCCGCTTCTTGTTAGTTCTAATCAAATGCGTTCTAAGTCTCGGTGGTTAATTCAATCGGTAGATAAGCACCACAGAAAAACACGGAGACACCGAAGGCACAGCAGGGATTAAGGTTTGAAAAGGAAATGGCAGACTCACCTCTCAGCACCGACCTTCACGTCACAAAGCCGCACGACGTTGCAGCCGGAACGGCGGCGATCGTGGAGACGATGACGAATGTCTTCGGGAAGATGGGCGTCGTTCGCGGCACGCGGGCGTTGCTAAAGCTAAATCAACCGGGGGGCATCGACTGTCAATCTTGTGCCTGGCCGGATCCGGACAGAGAGAGGACAGTCGCCGAGTTTTGCGAGAGCGGGGCCAAGGCACTGGCCGACGAGGCTACAAAAAAACTGCTAGCAGGGGATTTTTTTTCCGAGCACTCCATCGAGGATCTCGCCGGGAAAGAAGATTACTGGCTAAACGCACAGGGACGGCTGACCGAACCGGTGGTGCTGCGAAAGGGCTCGACACATTACGAACCGATCACGTGGGACGAGGCATTCGACCTCATCGCAGCCGAACTTAATTCGCTCGCATCACCTGACGAAGCGATCTTCTACACGTCGGGCCGCACATCAAATGAAGCGGCCTTTCTCTATCAACTTTTTGTCCGTCAGTTCGGAACAAACAACCTGCCCGATTGTTCGAATATGTGTCATGAATCGTCGAGCGTCGCGCTAAACGAATCGATCGGCATCGGAAAGGCTACCGTTCGTCTCGCCGATTTTGAAGAGACGGACCTGGTCATCGTCATCGGCCAGAACCCCGGAACGAATGCGCCGCGAATGATGTCATCTCTCGAAGATGCAAAACGTGCGGGTGCGAAGATGATCGCGATCAATCCGCTGCCCGAGGCCGGACTCCTCAATTTTCTTAATCCGAATCCCCAGCAATACTCGAACCTCCTAAAGTTTCCGTTCGCGATACTGGGAAATAAGTCCACTCGTCTGGCCGACCTGCATCTCCCGGTCCGGATCGGCGGCGATATGGCCGTGTTGAAGGGCATGATGAAGGTGATGCTCGAAAATGAACGGGCAGCTCCCGGTAGTGTGTTGGATCACGGTTTCATAGCCGAATATACCGATGGCTACGACGAGCTGATCGCCAGCCTCGACGAAACAAAATGGGACGACGTGTTAAGCCAAAGCGGTCTCACGCGTGAAGAGATAGCCGAAGCGGCCGGGATGTATATTCGAGCCGAACGTGTGATCACGTGTTGGGCGATGGGATTGACGCAGCATAAAGCGGCGGTTGCAACGATTCAGGATGTCGTGAATCTACATCTGTTGCGCGGGCAGATCGGGAAGTCGGGTGCCGGTCTCTGTCCGGTCCGAGGGCATTCGAATGTCCAGGGCGATCGGACGATGGGCATTTGGGAGCAGGTCAATCCGATATTCGCTGATCGGCTCGAGCAGAAGTTTCGGTTTACTGTTCCGCGGAGCGACGGCCTCAACACCGTGGAAAGCATTGCGGCGATGAGCGACGGCCGGGCCAAAGTATTCTTTGGCATGGGCGGGAATTTCGCGAGTGCATCGCCTGACACTGAACTTGTTTTTCAGGCACTGAAACAATGTCGACTTACCGTCCAGGTGATCACAAAACTGAATCGGACTGCCATCGCCACAGGTGAGCAGTCGCTGATCCTCCCGTGCCTTGGACGCTCGGAGATCGACCGCCAGGCGAGCGGCGAGCAGTTTGTGTCGACCGAAAGCACGATGCTGAATGTGCAGATGTCGAAAGGGATCTTCGAGCCCGCGTCCGAGCATCTGCGGAGCGAGCCATGGATCGTTGCCCGCCTTGCAAAGGCGACGCTCGAATCTGCGAGTACGTTCGATTGGGACGCGATGGTTGCAAACTACGACAACATTCGCGAGGCGATCGAAACCGTTATCGACGGGTTCGATCGGTACAACGAACGCATCCGCGAGCCGGGCGGATTCTATCTTCCAAACCCGCCGCGCGAACGCATCTTCTCAACCGAATCGGGCAGAGCCGGATTCAGACGGAGCCGTCTGGAAATAAACACACTGCCTGCCGATCGGCTGTTCCTTACGACGATTCGTTCGCACAATCAGTTCAACACGACGATCTACGATCTCGACGACCGCTACCGCGGCGTGCACGGCGAACGGCGTGTGATCTTCTTGAACACGGATGATATCGAATCGTTTCAACTAGCGGCCGGCCAGGTCGTCGATCTGACAAGCCATTTCGACGATGCCGAGCGACACGCAGAACGATTTATTGTGGTGCCGTATCCAATTCCGCGCGGATGTGCCGCCGCGTATTTTCCTGAGGCTAATCCCCTTGTCCCATTGCGAAGCACGGCTGACCGGAGCGCAACGCCGACATCGAAATCGATCATCATCTCGATCCGTCCGCGTGACGAGATCATCGGCGATTTTGAATACGATCATTTGAAGGATAGGGCCACCCCGAATACATAAGCGTCGAACGGCTTCGAGCGCCGTAGGGCGGTATGTTTGTAGACTCAAATCGTGGAAGAAACAACAACACCATTTGACGCTTTTATCCTGGTGGGCGGGCGATCGTCGCGGCTGGGTAACGACAAGGCGTTTGTCGAGATCGGGGGGGAAACGCTGATGATGCGGGCGGTCAATGTTGTGCGTGCAGCTTTGCCGGAAAGCCGAATAACTGCGGTCGCAGGAAACTCCGCCCAGTTTCCGATCCAGGCGATCACGGCAGGTGTTCCGTTCATCTTTGACCTCCACGAAGGAAGAGGTCCGCTTGGTGGAGTTCACTCCGCTCTCGCACACGCACGATCGCCGTGGATCTTCGTGCTCGCGTGCGACTATCCGTTCGTTTCGCCCGAATTGATCCAGCTCATTGCGGATAATATCTTTGACGATTTCAATTCCATTGTTCCCGAACAGGCGGACGGGCGACTGCAACCACTCTGTGCTTTTTATAAGGTCCCAGCTGCAAAAAAGATCGTCGAAGATTTACTCGAGCGTCCGCGAGTTTCACCGCCGATGCACGAGGTGGTCGGGCGGCTTGATCCCCTGATCATCAAGTTCGACATGTATTCGAATCTCCGCGGGGCGAAAGATCTGTTCTGCAATATCAACACGGTAGCCGATGCCGAGCGTGCAAAGAAAATTGTAGACAAGAATTGAGACGACCGACTAGTTGTCCGACGCTTGACCCAGATTCTTCTTTGCTTCCTCATAATCGGGTTGCAGCTTCAATGCAGTTTCAAACGCCTCGGTCGCTCGTTTCTTTTCACCGGTGGCGAGAAGAATAACGCCAAGGGTATTCCAGGCCGGAGCATTGGCCTGATCCGCTCCGAGAACGATCCGTATTTCGGCCTCGGCTTCGGAATATTGCTTGAGTTTTATCATCGCATCGATTAGCTTCATCCGAATCTCGACGCTGTCCGGCTGAAGAAAACGCAGGCGTTTAAGATTCTCGATCGCTTTCTCAATGTTCCCTTGCTTGAGGTGTTCATCAACCAGCGTCTTCAGGGTGTTGACAAATACCATGGGCGATATTTGGGGTCCGCTCAATTCCGCAGCTCTCTGCAGATTCGCTTCACCTTCGGATGGCTTGCCCTGGAGGATCTGTGCCAAGGCGAGGTTCGAGTAAGTCAGGGGGTGACCGCGTCCCGAATTGATGGCGGATCTAAAGAGTGATTCTGCCGCGGCATAATCGTTTCGCTTAAAGCTGATGATGCCGAGCGTGTTTAGAGCTTCGAAGTGGTTGGGCTTGTGATCGAGCGAAGCGCGGCAAAGACGCTCGGCTTCATCGAGCCGGTCCTGCTGCATCAGAGTGTGGCAGTAATTCTGCTCGACCAGAAAGTTCTTCTCCGTTACCGCCAGCGCCCGTATGTAGAGGGTCTCGTTGCTACGCCAGTAGGTCGTCTGAAAATAGGCCGGAACTGCCAGTCCGACGATGGAGGCGACGGCCAGGCCAGCCGGGATTCGCTTATCCAACTTTAAGGACTCGAACAACTCCGCGGCGCCGAAGACGACCATTACGAACAATCCGATGTATGGAATGTAGGTGTAGCGATCCGCCATTGATTGCCCGCCGACCTGAACGATACCGATCACCGGCACCAGGGTCCCGACAAACCACAACCAGCCGAACATCAGATACTTTCTTCGTGGGAATTGCCAGACACAGGCGGCGGAGATAGCGATAAGGAACGCAAACGCGGCTCCGACAGCGGCCAGACTGAGATCTCTGTCGTATGGATACCAGACTGCGAGCCCGGCCGGGTAAAAGGCGCTTGTGATGTACTTCGCGTACGAAAAGATCGCATTCTGAATTCGAAGATCGAGCGGGAGAGCTCCAAGTGATTCAACGGCCGAAACCGAACGCTGCGCCGCTACGGTCAAAAATGCCGAGACGATCGAAAGCAGAAAGAACGGGATTTTCTCCAGGATGAGACCGGCGAAGACTTTCCGGCTCGCCTCACGCGTTCTTTTAAGCGGCCAAATATCGCAGAGCAAAAGTACAAACGGCAGCGTTATTACCATCGGCTTTGACATCAGCCCGAGGACGAACATACCGAGAGACGCGATATAGAACGAGCCGCCCGGCCTTGATCCGTCTTTGTTCCAAAGGACGTAAAGCCAAATCGACAAGAGCCAGAAAGTCGTCGCGAGCAGGTCCTTTCTTTCCGAGATCCAAGCTACCGATTCAACGTGCATCGGATGAACCGCGAAAAGCGCGGCGATCGCGGCGCTCGCCCAATATGCTCCGGTCATCCGGCGAAAAACTACAAAAACCAGGATCGAGTTCAATAGGTGAAGTATCACGTTCACGACGTGGTGCATCCCCGGCGACGCGCCGAACAGATGTACGTCGAGCGCCAGCGAGAGCCAGGTAAGCGGATGCCAGTTGCCTGCATGAAATGAGTTGAATGCCCATTTGACTGTCTCCCAGGTCATGCCCGACAAGACGACCGGGTTTTCGTAAACGTAATAATTGTCGTCGAGATTTATATATTGGAAACCGGTCGTCTGTGCGTAGATGGCGAACACCAATACGGCCAGCCCCGTCGCGATCAGAGCGTCACGTCCCGATTCAAAAAAACTCTCATTCTCAGGGGTCATTTATAATTGTTATCGGCCTGGAAGGTCGCCGAATTATACCAGACAACCGCGATAAGAAGAGTCTGCCGGCCGGATGAACTCAGTTAGCAAGGTCGTTCGTGACACTAATCTTTTTGTGGCAAAATAAAGGCGGATGGAATTCGCTCTCGATAAATTCAAAGATGAATGCGGCATATTCGGGATATTCGGACATGTCGAGGCCTCGACGCTCACCCAGCTCGGACTGTTCGCCTTGCAACACCGCGGTCAGGAAGCGTGCGGCATCGTTTCGAGCGATGGTGCCGATCTGCATCAGTATCGCTCGCAGGGGTTGGTGGCGGATGTTCTGAACGAAGATGTGTTAGCCAGGCTGAGGGGATCGAGTGCGATCGGCCATACCCGTTATTCGACTACGGGCAAGAACACGATCAAGGAAGTACAGCCTTTTTCCGTAACCTGCCAGCATGGCGACATCGCCGTGTGCCATAACGGCAACTTGCCGTTTGCCGAAGCTCGCCGTCGCGAGCTTGAAAAAGAAGGTGCGATATTCTCGTCCACGTCCGATACGGAAACTCTCCTGCACGGTATCGCCCGCGCACGAGCCGATAACGTCGTCGAAGCGATCGAAAAAGTTTTAAAGGAAACCGAAGGAGCATTCTCGCTCCTTTTCCTGACGCCGAAAACCCTGGTCGCGGTTCGTGACCCTCGGGGATTCCGGCCTCTGGTGCTCGGTAAGTTAAACGATGCGTGGTGCGTTGCGAGCGAAACTTGCGCCTTCGACCTGATCGACGCGAAGTATGTTCGCGAAGTCGAACCCGGTGAAATGATAGTCATTGACGAGAGTGGCGTGCATTCGAAAAAGCCGTTCGAAGCGAAACCCGCCGCAGTCTGCACATTCGAGCACGTATATTTCTCACGTCCCGACTCAACTATTTTCGGCCGTTCGGTAAACGAGTCT
>JBKJOR010000011.1:0-2655 GCA_046595575.1 Pyrinomonadaceae bacterium
GGGTCCGACCGGCGTCTGCCGCCGACAAGAATGTTACCCGTGTCCGGATCGACCTCGACCGAATACGTATCCTTGGCATCGGTCAAGGCCTCACCGTTTATTCCGAACGACATGTCCTGGCTCCCGCTCGAATTCAACTTAATGATGACGCTCGCATCATAAGAGCTCCTGACAACACCAACGTAGAGAATGTTGGAATAGGTAGCGATCGAAGGGCGAAGGTTAGCGTAAGCGGACAGCACTTTCATGCCACCGCTGCCGATACCGCCGTCCGCCGCGCCCGAAGATAAGAAGCGGTAAATAGCTGGCCTGCCATTTGCACGGCCCGCGACCGCGATCTTTCCGTCTGCTTGAACCAGTATCTTCTCGCCGAAGTAGTCGGCAGTGAGATTGATGATGGAGGTCCAGCTCGCCGCCCCATTATTACCGAACGAGGTGTCGAGCTGACCGTTCGACAAATAGCGGCGGAGAAAGAATCGTTTCTTTCCTGACACAAGCCGGTAGCCTGTTATAAGGATCTTTCCATCGGGCTGAAGTGCAACACCCTGCGGAGAATGATTGGTGACGCTTTGGTCTACGGCTACGCCGAGAAAACCAAAGGTCGTATCGTAATCGCCCCAAGATGCAAAAGCACCGGTCGACAACACCATTAGGGTCAGGGTGATGAGCATCGCACGAGAGTAGTTTTTCATTTTTTAATAGGTCTCCGTTTTCATGTTTGAATAGTGCATTAGCTGCAGACGGAGATTAGGCCGGCGGTTTGCTAAAAGTCCTTTGGTTTTCCTAAAAATTGCTAATTTGTGAAGTGCCTGGGTCCTGAGCTGGAAATTGGCTTTATTAGGGGGTGCGCCCGTATAATTTTTCTTTTCACACGAGCAAACCATATGAAGCTGGCGATAATCGGTCACGGTGCGATGGGAACGCTGATCCAAACCCTCGCCGAGAAAAGAGGGCATGAGATAGGTGCCGTGATAGACGAAAACGACACCGAATGTACGGCGGCAGGGCTCGCTCAAAAACTCAAGGAAGCTGACGCTGCGATCGACTTCACTACCGCAGAAGCGGTCCGGCGGAACGTAGAGGCATGCATGATCGCGAAAGTGCCGCTGGTTGAGGGAACGACAGGCTGGAACGCGGAGCGCGATGCAATAGAAAAGCTGGTGCGTGATGCCGGCGGCGCTTTCGTCTTTGGTGCAAACTTTTCGATCGGTGTAAACTTGTTTTATCGCATCGCCGATTTTGCATCGGAGCTCTTCGCAAAATTTCCTGAGTACGAAGCCTTCATTGAAGAGCAGCATCATTCGCGAAAGAAGGACGCCCCGAGTGGAACCGCACTGAAATTGAAAGAAATTGTTTCTCGTCACATCGAAAATGAATTTAGTGTTTCAGCGACGCGGGCCGGCAACATTCCGGGCACCCATCGCGTCGGATTCGACGGACCGGCTGACCAGATACTCCTCGAACACACGGCGCGGTCGCGGGAAAACTTTGCGGCTGGAGCATTGATGGCGGCTGAGTGGCTTGTCGGCAAGAAAGGTTTCTATGAGTTTACGGATGTGATCGACGAGATTACCGTGAATCGTGAATCGTGAATCGTGAATCGTGAATCGTGAATCGTTAATCGTTAATCGTTAATCGTAATGCGTCTTTTGAGTGATGATTTGCCACATTCCATTCGCGATTTCCTATTCACCATTTACTGCTGTTTATGACAATACGAACAGACTGGATGCGGGGATGCGCGACGGCGCTCGTAACACCGTTTAAGAAAGACGGCTCGATCGATGACGATCGTTTTCGCTCACTTGTCGGACGGCAGATCAAAGGCGGCGTCAACCTGCTCGTGCCCTGCGGAACGACCGGCGAGAGCGTGACGATGGACGAAGCAGAGAGGCTGCGCGTCATCAAAATGACCGTGGAAGTCGCCAAGGCAACTAAGGCGAAAGTCATCGCCGGGACCGGGAGTAACAATACGGCGGCGACGATAGATTTCACACGCAAGGCGCGCGAGATCGGGGCGGATGCCGCGCTCGTCGTCGGCCCATACTACAACAAGCCGACCCAGGCCGGAATGTTCGCGCACTTTTCAGAGATCGCTCGGTCTGTTCGCGGTTTTCCGATAATGCTTTACAACGTTCCGGGCCGAACCTCTTCGAACATCTCCGCCGAGACGACGCTCAAGCTGGCGGAGAAATTCGAGAACATTGTCGCAATGAAAGAGGCGTCGGGGAATTTCTCTCAAGTAATGGCGATCCTCAAAAGCCGTCCCAAGAATTTCAAGCTGTTCTCGGGCGACGACGCGACTGCTTTACCTTTTATCGCGCTTGGATCCGACGGGCTGGTCTCGGTTTGCTCGAACGAGATCCCGAAAGAAACGTCGCGGATGGTCGAGAAGGCGTTGGACGGTTCTCACACTGCAGCGCGAAGAATCCATTATCAGATACTGTCTCTGATGGAAGCGAATTTTATTGAATCGTCGCCGGCGCCGTGCAAATTCGTAATGAAGGAAATGGGGCTGCTCGAAGAGAACCTTCGCTTGCCGCTAGTGCAGGTTACTAAAGAGTCGCAGGCGAAGCTCCGAGCAGTGATGAGGGAAGTTGGATTGTTGAAATAGTGGTCATTGGTCATTGGTCCTTGGTCCTTGGTCCTTGGTCC
>JBKJOR010000050.1:0-7536 GCA_046595575.1 Pyrinomonadaceae bacterium
TCGGCGACCGAGTGATTCGACATTCGATGGTGAAAGTTGCCTGCCCCACTGCCCCAACTAGAGAGGATGAGATAGTCGACAACGCTAGTGGTTCGCACGAACCCGAACCTTCCGATCTGGTAGAGTAGCATTTCACTCCGCACATGCTTCCCGGCCGATCGCACCTAACCGCAAGGAACCCCCCTTATGAGCAAAGTAATTGGAATCGATCTAGGCACGACAAACTGTTGTGTTTCCGTTCTTGAAAATGGCACCGTCCAGATAATCTCGAACAAAGAGGGCGGGCGGACGACGCCATCAGTCGTCGGCTTTACCGACAAGGACGAAAGGTTGGTTGGACAGATCGCAAAGCGCCAAGCCGTGACGAATCCGGCGAACACGCTCTACGCCGTAAAGCGCCTCATCGGCCGGAAATACGACGCACCGGAAGTCGAGAAGATGCGCGGTGTCGTGCCCTTCGAGATCGTCGAGGCACCGAACGGCGATGCTCACATCAAGGTTCTTGGCAGAGTGTATAGCCCGCCGGAGATCTCCGCGATCGTGCTTCAGCGACTCAAGCTCGCGGCCGAGGAATTTCTCGGCGATCGCATATCCGAAGCGATCATTACCGTGCCCGCATATTTCGACGACATGCAGCGTCAGGCAACCCGCGATGCGGGAAAGATCGCCGGCCTCGAAGTTGAGCGCATCATCAACGAGCCCACGGCTGCGGCACTCGCCTACGGGTTTGGCAAGAAGAAGAATGAGAAGGTCGCGGTCTATGACCTTGGCGGCGGTACTTTCGATATATCGATACTCGAGATCAACGACGGCGTTTTCGAAGTGCTCTCCACTTCGGGTAATACGTTTCTCGGCGGCGAGGATTTCGACCAGCGGATAATAGATTGGCTGCTTGCCGGATTTAAAACCGAACACGGCATCGAACTCAAGGACGACCGGCTTGCGCTGCAGCGATTAAAAGAAGCTGCAGAGCGGGCGAAGTGCGAGCTTTCGAGCCTCGCAGACACGAATATCAGCCTCCCTTTTATTGCTGCTGATCAGAGCGGGCCGAAACACATTAATGCGAATCTGACCCGCGAAAAATTCGAAGAGCTGGTGAAGGACCTCGTCGAAATGTCGGTCGAGCCCTGCCAGAAAGCTCTTTGGGACGCAAAGCTTAAGCCATCGGACATCGACAAAGTTATTCTCGTCGGTGGCCAGACCAGGTCGCCGGTCATTGCCCGGACCGTCACAGAAGTTTTTGGAAAGGAGCCATCGTCGGAGATCAATCCGGACGAAGTAGTCGCGATGGGTGCGGCGATCCAGGGTGGTGTACTTTCGGGTGACGTAAAGGACATCGTGCTGCTTGACGTGTTGCCGCTTAGCCTCGGACTCGAGACGCGCGGCGGTCTGTTCGTAAAACTCATCTCGCGGAATTCGACCATTCCCCTAAAGAATACGATGACGTTCACAACCGTCGTCGACAATCAGCAGTCGGTCGAGATCCACATTCTGCAAGGCGAACGCGAGATTTCCAGCGGGAACCGGAGCCTGAACAAATTCGAACTGGTCGGAATTCCGCCGGCACCGCGAGGCGTCCCGCAGATCGATGTCTCTTTCGAGATCGACGCGAACGGCATTGTCAACGTTTCTGCACAGGACAAGATGACGGGACTTGAGCAGGCGATGCAGATCACGCCGTCCTCCGGACTTGCTCCGCAAGAGATCGAGCGATTGATCAGCGAATCGGAAACATCGGCCGACCGTGACCGCGAAGAGCGCGAGGTGATCGTCGAGCGAAATCGCCTCGACAACATGATCAAGAACGCTCGTAAGGCGATGGCAGAGTTTGGCCGGTCTTTCCCGACCGAGGAGCAGATGGAGATAAACGGCATTCTCAATCAGGCCGAGGAATCGCTGCTTACCGACGATAAAGACGAGATCGGGCTAGTGCTCCTTCGAGTTGAGGAGGCTGCAAGCCGGATAACTGCGGCGATGATGACACCCGCCTGAGTCAAGTGGTAACGGGCAGTGGCAGTGGTCAGTGGTCAGTGAAGAATGTGGCCACGTTCGTCACTTACCAACGGACCCCTGACCACGGACCATTTCCCCTACCGTGTTCCGCTCCTTGAGTGGTGCTGGACAGTTTCGCTACAATTAGCATGGCGTCAGTTCACTTAGTTGGACTGGCGCCTTCCGATTTTAGAGACTTTAGATTCATATTTCATATTTCAGATTTCAAATTTAAGTGTCGGATTTTAGATAGGCTGATTGCTTATCAAGTGCCATGGCAAAAAGAGATTATTACGAAGTTCTAGGCGTTAACAAGACCGCCAGCGAGGTTGAGATAAAACGGGCGTATCGGACGCTTGCCGTCAAGCATCACCCAGACAAGAATCCTGGTAACGCGGAGGCGGAAGAGAAGTTTAAGGAATGTGCCGAGGCGTACGCGGTGCTTTCGGACGCGCAAAAGCGCGGCCAGTACGACCGATTCGGTCACGGCGGCATGGGCGGCGCCGGGTTTGACCCTGGCTTTTCGAACATAGAGGATATTTTCGACCTCTTCGGTTTCGGCGAAATGTTTGGATCGAAGGGGCGCACGCGATCCACCGTTCAGCGTGGCTCCGATCTTCGTTACGATCTTGAGATCAGCCTCGAAGAGGCCGCGAACGGCAAGGAAGAAAAACTAAGTATTCCCCGTCTTGAAAAGTGTAATGAGTGTGACGGACGCGGTGCTGAAAAAGGCACTAGCCCAGAAGCTTGTATCACGTGCAGCGGCAGTGGCCAGACTCGCTACCAGCAAGGTTTCTTCAGCGTCATGCGCACATGTCCTAACTGTCAGGGCAAGGGACAGATTATTCGCACTCCGTGCAAGGCGTGTCGCGGTGCCGGCCGAATAGAAAAAGAAAAGGTCCTCGAATTGAAGATTCCCGCAGGCGTCGAAACGGGATCGCGTCTTCGCGTCACCGGCGAGGGCGAGGGCGGTGTGAATGGCGGTCCGGCGGGTGATCTCTTTGTAGTCCTGCACGTCAAAGAACACGATACTTTCGAACGACAGGGAGCGAATCTTTATTCGGCCGTTCCCGTGTCGTTTGCTCAGGCCGCGCTGGGAGCAGATGTCAAAGTAAAGACGCTCGATAGTGAAGAGGACCTGAAGATCCCGGCTGGTACGCAGACCGGAACGGTATTTCGCCTGAAGTCGCAGGGTATGCCGGCTCTCGGGGGCCGCGGAAAGGGCGATCTGTTCGTCGCGGTGACGCTGATCACGCCCAAATCTCTCACCAAGGAACAACGTAAGCTTCTCGAACAACTCGCGGAGGTCGAAGACACCGAGTTCACTGACGAATCGTTTATCGAGAAGGTCCGGAATATTTTTGGATAACAGGCCCGATGCGAGCGTTACCCAATGCTTTCAGTGCGGAGTTCGCTACGTGGCTTGGTAAGCCACCCGTCATAAAATTCTAAATCTGGCTCTTCCCCAAGGCTTGATCCGCGATAGCCTTCGCTCGTTCGGCATTTAAGCCGGACCAAGCTTTGAATGTGCTAGGTCGCGGACCTACGTTCGATCCGTCCACTTAGATCTCTTGAACAACCGCGGTTCGATCTGCGACATCAGAGCATTACGTTTTTTAGTTTCTCTCCTGATCTCCTGAACTTATTATGTTTTTACCAAGCCTCCCGAAAGTGGGCCGACGTGTGATTACGTTTATCGGCATTATTTTCATGTTCGGCACCGTGGCCGGTGTTTCGGCCCAGACTGGGTTTGTAAACCCGGATATCGACGGAACTGTTAACGACGTCGTTCTCCAACAGGATGGCAAGATCGTCGTTGCGGGATCCTTTGCGGCCGTTGGCGGTCAGCCTCGAAGCAGGGTCGCGAGGCTCAACGCCGATGGGACGCTGGATGTATCGTTCCAGAATCCACAGGTTGTTGGCTCCGACCAGTCCAATAATCACGTCTCTTCCATCGCGGTGCAGCCCGACGGAAAGATCGTTATCGGGGGCCTTTTTGTGTCGGTCGGCGGTCAGGCGCGGAACTATCTTGCCCGGCTCAACACGGATGGATCGCTTGACCAGACCTTCACCCCGGTTATCAGCAGCAGTGTTGCTGCGATCGCCCTCCAGCCAGACGGAAAGATAGTCATCGGAGGTTTTTTTACATCCGTGAGCGGCCAGAATCGCAATCGTGCCGCCCGACTGAATTCGGACGGCTCGCTCGACACATCGTTTGTCGACCCAATTCTTACCTCCCCGGCGCCGAGCACATGGATCGGAGCACTCGCCGTACAGACAGATGGCAAGATTCTTATCGGTGGTTACTTTACTTCGGTCAGCGGGCAGTCTCGGGCGTGGGGAACACGCTTGAATTCGGACGGCACGCTCGATAGTGGTTTCAACTTGAGCGTTTCCGGGCAGGTCGAACAATTTCGAGTACTGTCTGACGGGAAGATCGTCCTTTGCGGATTCTTTGGCTCCGTAAACGGAACGCCGAGAACGTCAATAGCGAGAATAAACAACGACGGATCGCTTGACCCGACTTTTGCGAATGTCGGCATTCCTTCGGGCAGCGTATCCAGCTTCGATATACAGGCGGACGGAAAGCTTGTCGTCGGCGGAAATTTTTCCTTAATTGCCGGTGTCGAGCGGAGGGATGTTGCTCGACTTAACTCGGACGGTACGTTTGATCAGACGTTCTTGGACGTCAACGCGAATTTCGGTGGCACCTTCTCCTCTATCAACGACGTGGTCAGGCAGCCTGACGGAAAGATCCTTGTCGGTGGACAGTTTTCGACGGTCGGCCACCAGACACGAAAGAACCTGGTCCGATTGCTAGCAGACGGCACGCTCGATCTGCCGCCCGCGCAGACTCTGACGGTCACGAAGGTCGAAGACTCGAACGACGGATCCTGTAATTCGGACTGCAGCTTGCGCGAGGCGATCGCCGCAGCGAATGCGAGCAACGACGCAAGCCTGGTCAATTTTGAACCTCAGATGTTCGGCGTCGCGCGGACGATAACCCTTACTTCAGGCGAGCTCGTGTTCGAGCAGAACCGCCGGGTTAGCATCGCGGGACCGGGCTCGTCTTTGCTGACGATCTCCGGAAATAATGCGAGTCGAGTATTCCGAGTGCGACGAGACGTCATCGCGACGATGGCCGGGGTAACCATTTCAAACGGGTCTGCAACGGAAGGCGGTGGTATTTACGTCGAGCCGAATGGCGTAGTGACTAGCCTGACGATCGCGAGTTCCGTCATAAGCAATAACGCTGCAGGCAGCGGTGGCGGTATCCGGACGTCAGGAAGTTCAACTCTCAATATCAGCAACTCGACTATAACCGGCAACACGGCGAATTACAGTCCGGGCGTCGGAGGTCTTTTGTTCGATACCGGAGTTTTGAGCGTCGCGAACACGACGATCAGCAACAACATCTCGAACTTTCAATCGGGCGGTGTCGGTGGCATCAGCACCGGAGGCGGTTCGTCGATGCTCACCGACCTGATCGTTACCGGAAATTACGGAACGTACGGTGGCGGAATAGGCGCCGGCGGCACGACCACGATAACGAACGCGACCATTACGAACAATCAGTCGGCCGTTTGGGGTGCGGGTCTTTACAGCGGCGGCACCGTCAATTTGATAGGTTCGACCATCGCGGGGAACACGGTGACGAACACCGACGGAAGCGGCGGTGGGATCGTAAACTATGGACAGCTCAACGTCTCGAATTCGATAGTCCGAAACAATTCGGCCGCTAACGGCGGAGGTGTATTCACGGCCGGTGGGTTGACGATGACGGAGTCGACTATCGCGGACAATTCTGCGGGCGTAACCGGCGGCGGGATCTACAATAACAGCGGCGGGACATCGGGGATGCCGGTCCATGTGAACGGTTGTTCGATAACCGGAAACACCGCGGTGAGTTTCGCGGGTGGAATACAAAATCGCTCCTTGTTCGATGTGTATAACTCGACGATCGCTAACAACTCGGCCGGATCGGGCGGCGGAGCTGCTTTCAATGTATTTTTCACAGGTCAGCCCGCGGTGATGAATTTCGTCGGCTCAACGATCCGCGGAAACCGCTCGAACGCATCAGGCGGGGCGATCCAGAACCAGGCTGGTACAGTAAACGTCCTCCATTCCACCCTCAGCTCTAATACAGCGGTCGGCGGTGGCGGAGCAGTACTTATCACGCAGAACGGAGCTCTAAATCTTTCGTTCGCAACGATCGCGTTCAACATCGCCGGTTCGACCGGCGGTATCCGGATAAGCGCGGGTGCCGGAACGGTAAGCTCGAACAACTCGATAATCGCGCGGAATACCGGAAGGAACAGCGGAGCGGACTTCTCAGGTGAGATAACTTCGCAAGGCTACAACCTGATCGGTAGGCTTGTGAACGCGACTATCGTCGGAGACGCGACCGGCAATCTGGTGAATATCAATCCGGACCTCGACCCCGTTTTGAGAAACAACGGCGGAGGCACCTTGACTCACGCGCTCCAACCTAACAGTCCCGCGATCGACAGCGGAAAATCTTCAGTCGGGTATGCGATCGATCAGCGCGGTCTCGTACGACCCTACGACTTTTTGTCGATCGCAAATGCTCCCGGCGGAAATGGCGCCGACATCGGAAGCTTTGAACGACAGCCGGATGACGCTGCTCGATTTTCTTCGCCGTTCGACTTCGACGGCGACGGCAAGACAGATCTGGGTATATTCCGTCCGTCTGTCGGTGAGTGGTGGATCAATCACAGCGGCAATGGTAATACGGTCGCGGTCCAATTCGGTAACGGAACAGACACACTCGTCCCTGCCGATTATACCGGTGATGGAAAGACAGACATTGCGATCTGGAGGCCGTCGACCGGCGAGTGGTACATCCTTCGTTCCGAAGACAATTCATACTACGCGCCTCCGTTTGGGGCCGCAGGGGATGCCGCAATGCCGGCCGATTACGACGGAGATGGTAAGGCCGATCTTGCGGTATTCCGTCCATCGAATGCGACCTGGTATATCGCTAGGTCCGGTGGCGGTACGACGATCGAGCAGTTTGGTGCGACGGGCGATCAACCTGTCCCTGCGGACTACGATGGTGACGGCCGAACCGACATGGCGATCTTCCGTCCGTCAAGTGGCCAATGGTGGCTGAACCGTTCGGCCGACGGCGTGATCGCGTACGGGTTTGGCAACTCGACCGACAAAACGGTGCAGGGCGATTATACAGGTGACGGGAAAGCGGATTCTGCAATCTGGCGGCCGTCGACGGGCGAATGGTACATCCTGCGAAGCGAAGACACGACCTATTACTCGGCACCGTTTGGCTTGAACACGGACGTTCCCGCACCCGGCGATTACGACGGCGATGGGAAGTTCGACACGACGGTCTTTCGACCATCGAATGCGACTTGGTACGTGCAGCGCACGACATCGGGAACGCTGATTCAGCAGTTAGGTATGGGCCTATCACCATTCGCACCGAACTGCTGAATCAGCGTTCCCGATGTCGTGCGCTGGACGTACCAAGTCGCATTCGATGGTCGAAAGACCGTCGTGTCGAAC
>JBKJOR010000442.1:0-5199 GCA_046595575.1 Pyrinomonadaceae bacterium
TTCGAGTTCCTCGCCGTGACGCTCGAGAGCCTCTTCCATTCGTTTTCGCTCGGTAATATCGCGAAAGGTCCACACCCATCCGAGCCGCGTTTCACCGTGATGCACGGGCGCGCCAAAGCGTTCGTATACGCGTCCGTCCTTCATCAACATCTCCTCGCGGAACCGGGTATCGGACTGTGTATAGATATGATTAACGCGCTCGAGGAATGCGGCAGGATTGGTCGTTTGTTCGGCGGCCCAAGCGAGTGCGGCGTCATCGGATCTGGTTTGCAAAACCTCCGGCGGGAAGTTCCAGATGTCAATGAACTGCTGGTTGTAATGGGCCATTTCTCCGCCGGGAGCGACGATCAGGATGCCGTCGAGAACGCTCTCCGTTAGGCCTTCGAGCAGTCGTTTTTGCTGTTCCAGCGTGTCCTCGGCCCGTTTTTTCTCGGTAATATCCTGGTGAACAAGCGCGACCTCGCGCAGTTTGCCCTCGGGGCCTTTAAGTGGGTAGGCGACCGCTGAGGTCCAACGAACTGCGTCCGGATTGCTGGAGATGCCTGGCAACGTCTCATTCGGGTCGTAGCGAATTGGCGGAAGCTCCACGGCCTCGCCCGCGAATGCTCGTCTGATCCCAGCGGCGATACCGGCCGACTCAAGCTGAGGATCTTCGAGTATATTGTAATCTCCCAGCTGTTCCAGGGTTGCTCCCCAGAGTTCCTCCCACGCACGGTTGACCCTGATGGTCCGGCCCTGCATATCAAATAGCTGGATGCTAAGCGGGGCCTGTTCCATTAGTGCACGAAATCGCTCTTCGCTGGCCAAAAACGAGGCTTCGAGCGTTTTCCTTTCAGTGATGTCGATCCCGGTGCCGTAAATTTTGAGCGGCTCTCCAAGTTCAGAATAAACGGCCTGTCCCCGGCCTTCCATCCATCGGATCTCGCCGCTGGCGTGATAGAAACGAAACTCGAACGTGTAATCGCGATGCTCCGCGATCGCGCTCCCGACAACATTCCGGGCGAGCTCTCGATCTTCCTCGACGATGAGGGCGTGATAATGCTGCTCGGTTCCGGAAAAGCCGCCCTTTTCCAGCCCGAAAATTGCTTCGAGCTCCTCGCTCCACCATATCGTTCCGGCTAAAACATCCCTTTCCCAGACTCCCATTCGGCTGCTCTGCATCGCCAATGAAAGAAGCAGCTGGTTTTGTCGTAGAGTTTCTTCGGCCTCGCGCCGATCCTGGATATCGGTATTGGTGCCGAGCCAGCGAACGATCTCGCCTGCGGAATTTCGCAGAGGATTGACCCTCGTCAGAAACCAACGGAAGGAGCCGTCGGCCGAGCGGATAGGGAACTCCATTGAAAACGGTTCGCCGCTTTTGATCGAGCCTGTCCAGCGATCGAGGACGCTGGGGAGGATATCGGGATCATGGACGGATTGCCAACCCCAACCTTCCATGTCCTTCGGCGTGGTGCCGGTGTATTCGTACCACTTTTGGTTATACCAAAAAATAAAGCCGTCAGGTTCGGCCATCCACGCGAGCTGCGGGATCGAATCGGCCATAGTCCGCAGCCGCTCTTCGCTCTCTCGTAGAGCGTCTTCCGTCCGGCGGCGGTCGGTAACGTCGCGTGCGACTCCGATAAAGAAGCGCTGGTCGCCCCGACGGGATTCGCTGAATGAGATCTCGAGGGGAAACCGGTGGCCGTCCTTATGCTGTGCGGGAACTTCTACGCTCGTCCAAATCATGCTTCGCTTTCCGGTTTCCAGATAGCGGGCCATACCGAGACGATGCCCCTCGCGCATCTCTGGCGGCATGATCATCATCACCGACTGCCCTATCAACTCTTCGGTCTCGTAACCGAAAATGCGCGTCGCGGCTGAATTAACGAATTGAACGATGCTGTTTTCGTCGATCTGGATGATCGCGTCAGAGGCCGTTTCGGCCAAAAGCCGGTATCTCTCCTCCGAATCGCGCAGGACTCGGGCGGCACGCGCCCTTTCGAGCGATTCCCAACAACGGTTGGCGGTCGTCTTAACGAGTGCGATCTCTGCGGCTGTCCACACGCGCGGTACTTGCTGGTGAACAGCCATAGCTGCCGTAAACTTTCCCTGTTTGTGCAGCGGCACGCAGATCACGGCACGGATCGTCGTTGAACGATACGCCGCCAGGTCTTCGGGGCTGATCCTCGCGTCAGTGTCAGTGTCCGTGACCACAAAGGCTTCGTTTGCGAGCATCTGCCGTTCACACTCGCTGCCGAACGCCGCGACAGGCCAGTCGCCGACGATGCTTGGAACATCCCGCGTGAAGTCGCCTGTAATTACAAAGACCGACTCGTCCGTCACCTCGGCATAGGCGCAGCGATCCGCGCCAAGATGCTCGGCGAGCATCCGTGCGGTCATCGACATAACGTCGTCCGGCTCGGCCAAGGCTTGAACCGCTTGGGCCAGATCGTTAAAGAACGCCGCCCGTGCCTCCGCATTCCTCAGCCTCTCGATAAGCTCCTGCTCCCGGGGCGAGAGCGCCGTCGACTCGAAGGCATTCGCTTCAAGGTTCAGGTTCACCGGTTTAGGAGCTTTACTCCTCGTCATTATTTACCCCTTGTCACTGAAAGCACTAAAACCGCAGAAGCGACACCGTACACCGCGCCTCCGACTACGTCGTTATCGACGAGGAGAGGCCAATAGTTTCGCGGGCCGTGTCCTTACCTCAAACTGCTGTGGCGATTCGCCAAGCCTGGACTGCTGCGCCGCCTTACTCCGGGCGTCAGTTAAACTGTCGCGATTTGAGAATAATACGCCACTTTGGCCCCTTTCGTAAAGCACCTCGCGCGCTTCGTGAGACTTTAAGGGCTTCGTGAAAGGATCACATCGCTTCGGCTTCGATTCACGCTCTTTCCGCCAAGATGCGGACGTGAATCGCAAACTTACACTGCCGCGACCGGCATAATTACAAGATCGTCTTACCCAACGCGGAGAGGATAAGCTCGCAGGCGAGTTCGACGGTGATGTTGCTTTGATCGAGGAGCGGATTGACCTCGACTATCTCAAAAGAACGCATTCCGCCGTGGGCGGCGATGATCTCAAGGGCGAGATGGGCTTCGCGGTAGGTTGTGCCGCCGCGGACGAGTGTTCCCGACCCCGGAGCAAAGCGTGGATCGATCATATCGATGTCAAACGTCACCGCATAACCGCCTGGAGCCTGCGAAGCGATAGCAACTGCATCCTCGGCGCACGCCGCCATACCACGTTTGTCGATGTCGCTCATAGTAAAGAAATTATCGCGAAGCCCGAGCTTTTCGATCTGCGAACGTTCGCCGGGGTCGACATCGCGGGCACCGATGTGGGCAAAGTATTTAGGATCTAATTTGGGTGCGTAGCCGCATAGATTGACGAGTTCGGCGTTGCCGTGGCCGAGTATCGTCGCGAGCGGCATCCCGTGAATGTTACCCGACGGCGATGTCTCGGGCGTATTGATGTCCGCGTGAGCGTCAAACCAAATCAGGCCGATCTCAGTTCCCTGCTGTTTGTAGTGATTAGCGACGGCCGAGAATGTCGGGATCGCGATCGCGTGGTCTCCGCCGAGAATGATCGGAAACTCGTTGTCTCCAAGCATCGCCGACACTTTCTCAATAATATTTGCACTCGATGCGAGCATTTCAGCGAGATGCTTTGGATTGCCTGTATTGGCTTGGTTTGCGGGTTGAACGATCCACGCGTCGCCGTGGTCATTGGTTTCGAAACCAAGATGCCGAATGTGATCAGCGAGCCCCTTTCCGCGAAAGCGGGTCAGACGCATCGCATTTACGCCTAGTTCGCTGCCCGTCTGTCCGGCACCAAAGCCGAGCGGAACGCCGAGTATACCTACTTTTTTACTACTCATAAATAAGAACACACTCCCTACCGGTCGTGTTTCGCCTTTAATCTTCGCCGAACTTGTCAGTGAAGAGTTTTGTGATCTGAATGATGGCATCATTTTCATCAAGGCCGTCGGCTATGATGTGTAATTCGACGCCGCGACTGGCTGCGATGCTCAGTACACTGAGGATATCTTTGGCGTTTGCGTCAGAATCGGTGTCGCTACGGCGTATCTTCACGGTGCTGGCGAACGTGATGGCGAGGCGCACGAGCCGTGCGGCTGCGCGGGCGTGGAGGCCAAGGATGTTTGTGACACGAACCGTCGCCTCAAGCATCTTTTTTCAATTTTTGCGGCACAAGCAGCGTCGTCGCTCGGCAGATCGCGTCTTTCCCTTGTGACTCGACCTCTTTCGCAAGGTCGTGCAGCGTCGTTTCGCGTGTCGTCGATGCCAACTTAATGACCATGGGCAAATTGACGCCCGTGACGATCTCGACATCGTTACTGTCGAGAAACATAGCCGCTATATTCGTCGGCGTGCCGCCAAACATATCCGTCAACAGCAGCACACCGATGTCTTGCGAAACCTCATTGATCGCCTGTTCGATCTCAGCTTTTGCCATTTCGACATCGTCATGCCAACCGATCGACACGGCACGTATATGGTCGAGGTCGCCCACGACTGCTTCTGTCGCAGCGACGAGCTCGTTTGCAAGCTGTCCGTGCGAAACGATCACACCGCCTATTCGTTTTGTGTCACTCATTGGTACTCCTTATTTTTGTATATCCCGGTGATTAGACGTTGCGTCAAAACCCGAGTCTTTTAATGCTTTGCGTAGGCTATTTGCAACCATCACAGAGCGGTGACGTCCGCCAGTGCAGCCGATGCCGATCGTCACATACGATTTGCCCTCACGCTGATAACGCGGAAGCAGATAGAGCAGCAGATCGGTAAATTTCTCGATCGTCTCGATAACCTCGGTCTGCTGAGTTAGATATTTAATTATCTCAAGATCCTCACCAGTCAGGTGTTTCAGCTCCTTTTGGAAATACGGATTTGGCAAATGCCGCACGTCAAACATCAGATCAACGGTGCGCGGATTGCCATATTTGTGACCAAAACTCTGCACTTCGACTTTGATCGGCACACCGTCCTCAAAGCCGCTAAATTTTTGAACAAGCAGATGCCGCAATGTGTGAACGGTATGTTCGGATGTGTCGATGATGAGGTCAGCGAGCTTGCGTATCTCATTCAATGCCTCACGTTCAGCCTGAATAGCTGAAAGTAATCCATTACCTTGATCTGCGGGATGCGGGCGGCGGGTCTCGGAGAAACGACGCTGCAAAACATCGTCCGAGGCCTCAAA
>JBKJOR010000231.1:0-7494 GCA_046595575.1 Pyrinomonadaceae bacterium
CTCGCGTCGAGGGGGCGGGTGCCGCCGGTTACGCCTTTAATAAAAAGGATGTAAGCGATGCCGATCTGGACGATGCCGAGGAAGGCGACGGAGCCGATGTCGGTGAGGTTCATCACCGGAACGGCCGCGATGCCGGAGGGGAGCGTCAGTATCGCGAGCAAGAAGTTACCGTAGATGACGGCGATGGCGGGGTTCATCGATTGGCGATTGCGGATTGCGGATTGCGGATAGTTCGTGTTGTTTTCTTTTCGTGTTGATTCGTGTGATTTCGTGGTTCCAGCTTCAGAAACCCCGGCCGCTACCGCTCCTTCTGGTTCCGACGATAACCTACCCGCTACGGCAGTCGATACCGACAAATCCCCGGTAGATACTGCTCCCGGTTCTGACTCTTGTCTCCTGTCGCTTGGCTCACGTCCGCCTGCGGCGGATGCAGGTAAGGACGCCTGCGCTCCAGTCGGCGCTTCAGTCGGCGCTCCAGTCGCGCGCGGATGGCGAAGCAGCATGATGTACAGCCCGAGGAACACGCCGGAGAAAAGTGCGGCGATGTTTCCCTGGTAATCGCTGATCTCAAGCTTTCCGACAAAGAACAGACTCATTCCGCCGATGCAGAAGACGACGGTAATCAGATCACGCCAGTGGAATTTCTCGCCGATCACGAACGGGGCGAGGACGAGAATATAGATCGGTGCGGTGTACTGGAGGAAGATCGCGTTGGCGGCGGTGGTATGTTTTGTAGCCCAGACAAAAAGAAAAAGCAGGGCAGCGTAGATGACCGAAGTTAGTACGCCGAACCCATCTATTCTCAATCCTTGTTTGCGGGTCAGGATCAGAACTGTGACCGCCGCGAGCAGGGAGCGAAAGAACGTTACCTGAAATGCATCCAAAGTCGTCAGCTTGATAAAAAGCCCGCCGGTGCTCCATATAAAGACGGCGATGATCACGTAAACTGTTGGAGGCAAAGCGTCTGTCCTTTCGGGTGTTGTCACAGTAATTTTAAGGGCAACCTCGGCTAATGGTATCGCTTCAAACGAAAAACGATCACGCTTCGATTAACTGGTGGTAAAATAATTCCGTCGACCTCACAATCGACAACATAAACTCACGCTGGAGTTGGTTTAGCCCAAGGTAGCAAACCCTTGGTCTCAAAACAAAGAGGAGAAAAATGAATCAAAATTTCCTGAGTAGGTCTTCCGCTGTCCTCATCGCCGTCTTCTGTTTTTCAATACTTGCCGCCGCACAGACTTCACCCTCGTTAACACAATTTCCAAACATTAAGATCGGTAACTTCGGACAGATGGACGAAAGATATTACCGTGGCGCTCAGCCTAATCCGGGCGACTACCAGGCGTTGAAGGACCTCGGTGTAAACACAGTCATCGACCTTCGCAACGATCCTACTGCGTACGAAAAAGGGGAAGTCGAAGCGCTCGGAATGAAGTACGTAAACATTCCGATGAGCGGCTGGAAGTACGCGAAGGATACTCAGGTCGAAGAGTTTATGAAATTGATGAACGATCCCGCGACGGGCGTCGTTTTCGCACACTGCAAAGCCGGGAAGCACCGAACGGGTTTGACGGGTGCGATCTATCGCTTTGAGAAGTACGGTTGGGAATACGACCAGGCTTACAAGGAAATGAAGAACTACGAATACACGTCGTGGCCCGTGCACTTCAACATCAAGTCGTATGTTCAGGACTACTCTAAAGAGATTAAATCGCGCAAGCCGGCGGCTACGCATACAGCAGTCGGAGCGTCACAAAGCGTTCAGAGGTAAATTTCAGCGTTAAAACGATTCAGGCGTAACGATCATTTACGACGTTACGCCTTCATCTTGCCTATTCATCCGTCCACCGACCACTGTCTACTGATAGATATCCTGAGCTGATTTGGTCTTCGACCACTGGATCTTTTCGATGCTCGGGTCGGCCCGAAGTATACGATCGCTCATCGCATCGGTTCTTAGATTGAGCGGCAGATTGAGGTAATACACGATCGAGCCGACAGGATTCTTTTCGTCAGGCGGATCGAGCTCGCGAACTTCAGCGTCCAATTTCCTTCTTCGGAATATCTTCTGAAGAACGTCCTGGGTCTTGTCGGTATCCCGGGTTTTTATAGTCAACTCCATCGACCGGAAGATATTCTGCTGTTCGTTAAATTCAAGCAGCCATAGCAGCGCCAGAGCAAAAAGACACAACGCGATCCCGAGCTCCCAGCGCCCGACGCCTGCGGCCAGGCCAAGTGCAAGGCTGATTAAAAGGACGGTGATCTCCTTCGGGTCGCGAATATTAGTCCGAAAGCGTACTAGCGAAGCCGCTGCAAAGATCGCAAACGCCCGAGCCGCGCTATCACCAAAGACCATCATCAAGGCTGCTGCAACGACCGCGAGGAGGATCTGCGTCTGCGAAACGTAAAGGCTCCGTCGAAAAAGTGGTACATCCGCCCGTGGGCGGAACGCGAGAATGCCGGAAAGAACCACGGCGAAAAAAAGCCTTAAAATTATTTGTACTGCGGCCTCGCCGCGGCTCAAGTTTTCAAAATTATCATCCGATGGCGCGACCTCCGAAACAGCTGCGATGAACGGATTAGTACTTTCAGCGGGCGTGGTTGAATTTGACGGTTGCTGCTGATTGGTAGCTTCGCGTGGCGGTCCGCCCGCTTTGCTGAAGACCAGAACAAGCGCGAGCAGCACACCGCCTATAACCGCGACAAGGACAAGACGTCTCGTATTCTGCATTATCGGTTTTGGGCCAGGTTATCTCCGCCTATCGCTCGGTCAAGTTCCTGGATCTTTCGTCTCACTGCACGTGAGAATGTTTCCACATCAGCCGGAGAATAGTTTGCGGCGCGAAACGCATCACGTATCTGCGTATCGCTAAGACGATTCAGACGATTCAAAAGCCACCGCCCATCGGAGATAGTAAAGCCTGTAAAGAGTTTACGATTCTTTCCTTTGTATGCAAGTTCGATTTCACCTCGTTTGACGCGCTTCACGAACGTCGTCCTCGAGTAGTGTTTCGCACTGCCTGTTTTTCTCCCAAGTCGATAGATGATCGGGAGATTATTGTTACCCAACTTACCGAAAGTTGACCCAAGATCGCTGACAATATAATGGTGTTCGTCTCCTTTTTTCAGGACCTTGTTTTGCAGGTCGAGGACGTCCCAATTCGTCAGGAAAACCATCATCATCTTCAACCCTTGAAGCTCTCTCGTTCCGACAAACGGGTTGCTCCGCCACTTCCATTCTCCGAGCCGTTCGATATCGTGGGGACGAGCCTCGAGGCGAACGTTCTTGAATGTCCCCTTGCTCGGAATGTTGATAGTTGGGACGAGGTAATTCACCTCTGTCTTGTATCCTAGACCGTACAGCAGACGGACTGCGGCCGTTTCCGGTTGGGCCTCGCGACCGAGTTTTGCCACCCATATCTGTCCGCGGCCGTCGCTGATTCGGTATTTTTTGTTGTGCCCGCCCTTTTCTTCCTTGATGAACTTCACGCTAGTTAGATCGGGCCGCATGGCATCGTTCCCCGGCCCCTCATACAGATCCAAGGCGGCTGTGTTAACGGGCTGCCACAAAACAGCGTTCCCCGTTTGTACCGACTCTCCAACTTTGCTCTTTTTCTGAGCGTAACCACCTGAAACCAGCGAAATGAAAAGTACGGCAAAAAGGATAGAGTTACGCCGTAGCCACAAGTGTTTAGACATCTCAACAACTCCCTGTTTGAACAATAAAAATGTCAGTGGTGCCAGTCCTGAAAGCTGACCACGTTTGAATTCGAGCCCATCTGAAACGATACCTGGGCGTCCAACGCCTCCGAACCATTTAGCTCGGGTCGCGCGTACGTGCCGTCCGCCTGTAATTCCCGCGCGCTTGCCGTGTCGCGGAGATATGTCTCGAGATAACGTTCTCCGAGAAAAGATTTCAGCCTGTCATCTGTAACCGGTGTCAACACTTCTACACGACGATCCAAATTTCGCGGCATCCAATCCGAGCTTCCCATGTACACCTCGCTTTGACCACCGTTTTCGAAATAATAAACACGGCTGTGCTCAAGCAATCGGCCGACAATGCTTCGCACTCGTATATTCTCCGACATTCCTGGAATACCCGGGCGCAAAGTGCAAATACCTCGGATTATAAGATCGATCTTAACGCCTGCCCGAGATGCGTCGTAAAGTGCATTTACAATCTCGGTATCGGCCAACCGGTTGATCTTAGCGATAATGCGAGCAGGCAGTCCCTTCTTAGCATTCTCAGCCTCTCGACCGATCATCTCGACCATGCGTTTCCGCAAAGTGATCGGAGCTACAAGTAGTTTGTTAAAGCTGTCTCGCTGAGAATAAACGGTTAGATAATTGAACAGTTCGGTCGCATCCTCACCCGTTTTCTCGTCCGCTGTCAAAAGCCCGAGATCCGTATAAACTGTCGACGTTGCGGGGTTATAGTTTCCCGTTGCGAGATGGACATAGCGGCGAAGTTCATCACCCTCGCGCCGAACTATCAAAGTTGTCTTCGCGTGAGTTTTGAGCCCGAGCAGGCCGTATACTACATGGACGCCGGCTTGCTCAAGACGCTTGCCCCACTCGATATTGTTCTCTTCATCGAATCGAGCTTTTATCTCTATCAGCGCCGTAACCTGTTTGCCACTCTCGCTCGCCTTGATTAACATCGGCGCGATCGGGGAATCAGATCCGATCCGGTAAAGACACATCTTGATCGCCAGCACGTCTGGATCGTCAACAGCCTCGGCGAGGAAATCGGTGATGATGCTGTAAGGGTTATAAGGATGATGGAGCAAAACGTCCTGCCTCCGAATCACATCAAACTTCGATTCACCCGTTTGCAGAATCTCAGGCGTCGCTACCGAGAGCGGCTTATCCTTCAAATCCGGGCGATTGAGTCCTGTTATCTCGAAGGCGTCGGTGACCTTTAACGGGCCGTCGATCGAGTAAACATCCGCCGACTCAATCTCGAGAGATTTGATGAGGTAATCCACCATCTCGCCGGGCATTGATGCCGACACCTCAAGACAAGCGACGTCACCGAAACGACGCTGTTTAAGATTGTGCTCCATCTCTTCGAGAAGGTCCTGAGCTTCTGCCTCGCGGATCTCGATATCAGCGTCGCGGATGATCCTGAACTGGTAACAAGCCTTCGGGTCTACCTCTTGCGAGAAGAGTTTTACGTTTGCCGCAGTCAGATCTTCGATCAGAAGATATCGTCCGTCGTCACCCACGGGCACGAACCGTGGAACGAATGCGGGAATCTTTATCCGAACAAAAAATTCGTCGATGTTGTGCATCGCCCGTGCGACACGCTTATTTAATGTCGGATGGGAGATGAAGGCTAAGTTAATGTTATTGCCCGAGATATAAGGAAACGGGTGCGTTGGATCGACGGCCTGCGGAGTTAGGAGCGGATACACGCGAGATTTGAAATATCGGTCAACCTCGGCTCGATCCGTATCGCTAAGAGACGCGTAGGTGGTCAAAACAATACCGTTTCGGCTGAGCTCCGGGATAACGTCCTCCGTTAGACAACGCGTCTGCATCGAGATCAGCTCCGTAAGTCGGGTCTTTATCTCAGCAAGCAATTCGGGAAGCGAGTATCCGTCTGGCGAGACCTCGGCCTGCTGGCCGTGCTTCTCTTTCAACCCGGCGACTCTGATCATGAAAAACTCATCGAGATTTGCAGAAAAGATCGCGAGGAATTTTAGGCGCTCCAGGATAGGAAGATTATCGTCCATTGCTTCTTCCAAAACCCGGCGAAAAAATTCGATGAGGCTTAAATCCCGGTTAATAAGGGTTGCAGAAATGGATTGTGTTTGCGGCTCTACTTCCACTTCGTCAAGAGAACCCGCTGTCGGCAGGATCGATGATAATTTTGTTTTTGTAGTCATATTCTCCAATCAGGGAGAGATCGGAATTAAGGGATCGATATCCGTCGCACGAGTTTGCAACTCGTGTTCCAGACGGAATTTCGTCCGTAAGTACGGGTGTTAAAGGTAGATTGCCACTGCGATGTACCAAATTGAGGCACGAAAAAGCGGCTCATGTTGAGCCGCTCGGAAGATCATCCTCTTACGTAACACTATTCGCTCGTCGTAGTGGACGCCGCCGCTAGGCGAACGGCTTCACGGAGGGCTTTCGCCGATGTAGTTACGGGCTCGAGTTCTAGTTCCTCAACGTTGCCATAGATTTTCTTGCCGAAGACTGCGTTCCAAGGCGGAATAACGATCGTTACATTGCCGTGCGCCTTAGCCTGACACGCAAGACGGATCAACGGCTTCGGGTCATCGGTCTGATCGTAGCCGAACACCTTTACCGCCCTCCGCTCGCGTCTGGAAACTTCGGATAATTTATCGTCCCCGGCCAGTACGCCCACCCAGCAGGTTCCGCACGACGCCGATGTGCATTCGACGGGTACTGGACCCTCCCAGCAGCGTGTGTCGCGTTCCTGCCAGTTCTGTGACCGGTCGTTCGCCGAAGCCGAGGCGATCTCCTGGTCGCTCATTATGTCGAACCGGAGGCCGCGCTGTTCATCGTGGATCACAGAAAACTTTTTATTGACGGTCTTCAAGAATCCGAGCATGCCCTGCGAGTCGTCTTTCGAGCGAGCCGAGACAATGGCGTTAGGCGATTTTGTCATGATCCCCTTCGGCTTTACGATTTCCCCCGCGGCGTTAGAAAATGCTTCGAGGCCGACTTGGGCGACTGTCATTACACCAACCGCCGCGATGCCTAATAGCAAGGACGCGTCTGTTTTAGCCCCGTTTGCGGCCGTCGTGGCCAACTGGCGAATCATATCCCCTAAATCAATGCTGTCGTCTTTATAGCCCTTCGCCAGAACTTCGATGGCGACCTTTACGCTCTTCCAATAGCGATGACCGTATAAAAACGAATGCGATGTATCGATCCGGATCTTCAGGCCGAAATCGCCTTGCATTGCAAGGCCACGCTTTGCCTCTTCAATATCGGGAGCCTCCGATAGATACCGGTCAAGTGGGAGCGGATAGAACCTGAACCAGATCCTCACCGCATTTCGGTCGACCTCGTGAATCGCAGGACTTAACGTCGAAATGGCATCCTGCCAATCCGTTTCGGTGAATTTTTGAATGTAGGCTTCGAATTGATTGGCACTGACTGTTCTCATAACGTTTATAAATGACGCGAACGAAAATGAAGATACTACTAGAATATTAAGAGTTTCTGCAATGTTGGCTTGACTCAGTTTGCCGAAATTACTAGTATCTAGAGTTTCGGACTTAGCTGGTCTGGCTCGTTTAGCCGTTGCGGGTCGCAACTGCGACGTAGATTTTTGAAAGCTGAAAAAAGAATTGTAGCGTAATTCGGTGCGAACCAACGCTCCGGGCAAAATTGATTCACTTCTATTATGCGCCACGCTACAGCAAAGTTTTTGCTTTCTAGGTAGACAACAATTGATTAATTAAGTCAGCGAAATGCTGCTTGATCTAACTGCCGGAAATTTTCCGGCCA
>JBKJOR010000281.1:0-2792 GCA_046595575.1 Pyrinomonadaceae bacterium
CCCCCGATCGGAATGACCTGCGAGACGCCGGCTATCGTCAAAAGCCGTGGACGGACCGTCCAGTCAGCGAGCGTTCGCACATCAAGGGGATCTGTCTTTCCGTCTTTCGATGTGACGGCTATGAGCATGATCTCGCCCATGATCGATGAGATCGGTGCGAGGAATGGGGAAACACCTTCAGGAAGTTGTTCGCGCGCTTCGGTTAGTTTTTCGGCAACGAGTTGGCGATTGCGATAGATGTCTGTACCCCAATCGAATTCGACGTACACGATTGAAAGTCCGATGCCGCTCTGCGAGCGTACCCGCGACACGCCGGGTACGCCGTTCATTACGGTTTCGATCGGGTAAGAAACCTGCGTCTCGACTTCTTCGGGAGCCAATCCTTCAGCTTCCGTGAGAATCGTGATCGTGGGTTTGTTGAGATCGGGAAAAACGTCAACCGGAAGATTGAGCGCCACATATCCGCCCCATACCAAAAGCAGCGCCGCGATGGCGACAACAATTAGGCGATTCTGCAGTGCCCATTTAATGATTGCGTTCATAAACTGACTGTCCCGAACTGGCTGGTCCTCACGATGTCGCTGAGCGACCGACAGAGGTCCGCCACAAAGGACTTACTTGGACCATTTGGCTTTCCAATCCGCCATCATTTTGATCTCGGCTTCCTGGGCCTTGATAATGTCCTGCGACAGAGTTTTGATCCCCGGGTGCTCAGCCTTACTTAGGGCGTCTTTCGCCATTGCGACCGCGCCGGCGTGGTGCGGCGTCATCATGTCGATGAAGTGAATGTCGAACGCCGTGCCCGTCATCGCATCCATCTTTTTCATTTCGTCGCCCTTCATCATCTTCATCGAATCACCCATTCCCGGCATTTCCATGTTCACCGCCGGAGGCTTGCCGGAGTACCATTTCGAGCGCCAGTCCTTCATTTGATCGATTTCCTTTTTCTGGTCGTCAATGATCTTTTGCGCAAATTTTTTCAGTTCGTCGTTAGTAGATTTTTTGAGAGCCATTCCGGCCATCTCGATAGCGCCCGTGTGATGGGCCGTCATCGTGTCAAGAAACTGCAGGTCGAACGGCTGAGAAGCGGCATTAGGAGAGCTCGCCATCTCGTCGTGCGACGTTGCCGTCGTCATATGGTTCGCGTTCATCGGCATCGAATTATGATTACCCATTCCATTGCCGTTCATCGCCATACCGTTATGGTTCATAGCGGTATTGCCGGTCGACTGATTGCAGGCCGCGAAACCCAGCGTCGCGATACCAAGAATGACTGTTGCGATTATTGTTTTCATTTCCTTTCTCCCAACCTCTGCTTTTTATTCTTCACTTACTACCACCGTTCCCTTGTGCATCCCCATCCCGCAAGAAAAATTTAGTCGACCTGCAGTCCGCGGCGTAAAGGTTACGATCACGTCCTTTCCAACGGGCAGTGATTTGCGAATCTTGAGTTTGCGAAACACAACGGTGTTTCCGCAGTTGTTCTTGTCCGCCCGGTTGAAAATAAGATTCACTTTATGACCCGCTTCGACGTCGATCGACGACGGTGAAAATCCGTTCTTATCGACCCTGATGTTGACCGTCCGTGTGTGTGCCTGGACAGTTCTGGTTGGCAAAACGGCCGCCCCCGCGGCGATCATAAACGCGACCACCAGAATTAATAGTAATTTCAATTTCTTCACGTAATCTCCTCCATACTTTCGTGACCAGATCTAATTCTCACTGACGAGAAGCGTGCCTTTGAGCATGTCCATACCGCACGCAAAAACAATATCGCCGGCTTTGGTTGGAATGAATTCAACCAAAACAGTTTCACCTACCGGCAAATCTTTCTTTATGTTCTGCTCGGCAAAAACGACCTCGCTTCCACAGTTCTCAGAGTCCGATCGATAGAATGCGAGCAATACCTTTATCCCCACTTTCGCTTTTATAGATGCAGGCTCAAATCCCTTTTTCGAAACTGTGACTTGGGTATAACCGGCAGGCACATTAGCGGCTTTCACGGATTCGCTCTCGCCCGGCGGGACATCGACTATGAACGGTACACTGATAACTTTTCCACCCCGCTGAAACTGAGCCCACAACTTGTAAATTCCGGCGCGGGGAAAAGTCGCGTGCGCCGAGACTTCTGACTTCCCCGCCGCTTTCTTTGTGCCTTCGTCTTCGGCATGTCCGTGACCCTCTGCTCCGTGATCGCCTTTCTCGACATCACCCGAGTTCATCAAATCCATGGATTCGTCCTTCGCCATCGGATGAGCATGTACAAAGTCCTTCAGATCCTCGCTGATGATGACGAAGTGCGCGAGCTCTCCCAAGTAATTCTCCAAGTCGCTCGCGGCTTTGCCGGTTGACGAATCGAACACCTGAAAGTCGAGCGTCAATTCCTTTCCAGCCTTGAGTTCAACGCTCGGTTTCATAACGACTCTCAAGCCATCGACCGACTTCTCATATTTAGTGTCAGGAACCAGCGCGACCTTAGCGCGTTCCGGACCTGTGACTTTCACGTCAATTTTCTCGACGACCTGCACCGCGCCTTTCGGCGTAAAATCGGCGTACAGTTTGTAATCCCCGCCGTTCGGAAAGGTATGAGTAACCTTGTAGCTGCCGTCGGCCGACTGTTCTGGATGAACATGATAGAACTCACCTAAATCCTTCGACACGATAAGCAGATGCATCGGCTTTTCGTGAACGATCTGCAAGTCCTTTACGACGGCTCCCTGTTTGTCCTTCACGAAAAAACTGAGAGTAGATTTCTGGTTGGCTTCAAGGGGATCGGGGTCGCTTTTGAATTC
>JBKJOR010000371.1:0-2905 GCA_046595575.1 Pyrinomonadaceae bacterium
ATTCCTAGGCTGACAGACGACAGAATTTGTTGATTCAATGGTGCTCGAGATGATTTACCGCAGTCGGACTGTTTGTAATTGCATACACCTTCAGGTGGAGGAAACGGAAGCGGAGAGTCGACCGGCTTTAGCCAAAGAAAACAACCCGATTCGCCTCGGTCCACGCAGTGATAATTACCTCGGTCTCCCGATACGAGCTGTTCTCGATCTTGGACGGCGTGTGACCAGCAAAAAAAAACGTCGGCGCCTCCTAAGTTCAGAGCGGCCGACGCTTTTTGCACGTTAAAAATGACGTCGCAGGTATCTCTCCTGCGTTCAAGTGAGCTACTGAACCAGCCGGAAGCTTTTAGGCACGAACTCAAGAGACACCAGGTCGCCCGCGACCTTTGCCTTTGCGTCCGTGCTTTCGCGATAAATGAAAACGACTGAGAGGTCGACCGCCTTCATTCCGCACCCAAGCTGCAGGTCCCGGATCTCCGGCGTGAAGCCGCGGATAAACAGAGTCTCGGGTGATGAGTTTGATAACTTGTATGCCTGATCGCCGCTCCGCAGATGATAGAAGATCGCTTTCGTCGTGCATTCTGTCCGCTCGATCTGCCCGAGCAGACGCTTTTCACCGGACGCCGGTTTTCGCAGGTTGTCGTTGATCGCCTTGGTCATCATTGTTCGCCGCTGCTCCTCGAAATCTGCGGGGATCTCGGTCGGCGCCGTTTCCTCGACAACATACGTCGGCGGAGGTGGTTCGGCATCTAGATCGATGAAGCGAAATGTCGTCGGGACAAACTCAATTGCCGTCAGCTCGCCACGAGATGCGGACTTGGGGATTGGGCCGGGACGATAACTGAGCACCGCAGTTAACCCTGCAAGACTCGAAGTACAGCCGACCTCGCCTCCATCATCTACGAACGTCATAACCGTCAGGCCCTGAAAGTCTTTGCTCGAGAGCAGAAGCTGCTCTTTAACAGTCTTGATCGAATAGGTAATGATTGACGCCTTGCACTCGATCTTCGTGATCTCACCCAGTATCCTCGACTCTCCGGCTACCGGTTTTCTCAAAGATCGGTTCACCGCCCGCATCTTTGCTTGTTCTTCGGCCTTTGACAGTTGTTCCTCTGTCGGTTTGTTCTCTCCGGCCTCTCGACGGATCAGCACTTGTCCGTTGGATTCCGCCGCGTTGCCTGCCTCATACTTCTTGCGATTTGCCTCGTACTGCGCCCGCATCTGCTCACGCTGCCCGATCTCGGACACCATCTTTTCCGCCCTTTCTCTGAGCTCATCACTGTCCGCACTCTTGGCGAGCCTGCCGGCGATCGTCGCCGCTTCTTTATATTTTTCTTGTCGCAGGTAGATCTCGGCAATGCGCATTACATACCGCGTATTGCCCGGCTGATACTTGAGTGCCTTACGCAATTGAACAACAGCGTCGTCGAGTTCGTCGTTAGTGATAAGGCTGATAAACGCCAGAAGCTCATAGCTTTCGGTGAACGCAGGATTGAGTTCGATCGCCTTCTTCAGCATCTCCCGGATGCGGGCCGCAGTCGTCGGCTGAAACTTACTGACAAATCCAAACTCGTCTCGGCCTTCGCGGCTAAGAAGCTCAGCATACTGGTAATATGCGATATGGTTCCTCGGATTTTGGGCGATCGCTTTTTCAAGAAATGTCTTTGCCTCGTCATACTTTCGCTGACGCAGCTTGACCATCCCGAGCGTTGTATTCGCCATACTCAGATCGGGCTGAACGGCTAGAGCGGAGCGGAGGAATGCTTCGGCATCGTCGACACGGTTTACGTGGTACAAGAGGTCGCCGAGATATGCGTTCGTCTCAGGCTCCGCCATGGCGGTAACTTGCATGTCGGCGTCGAACGTAAGCTTCTTCTTCAGCGTAAGCACCTGATATTTGAATAATCTTTGCCCGACATACTTGCGCAGCTCCTTCTCCATCGTCGCGTAGTTAGTGCCAAAAGCTTCCTGAAACGCCTCCGCAGGCGGCTTGTTCGCAAGGGTCAACGTGAGAAATTTATCGATGCCGTCGGCCTTACCCGAGAAGATCAGGTAATGGACGATAGCCCATGCCTGGGCGTAGAAAATGCTTCGTGAATGTCCACCGCTACCGCCCAGCGAACGGCTCCCGACGCCAAGAAAATCTGTGAATGGGATCAACTTACTTTGCGAAAGCAGATCGAGATGATTCCCCTGAGCAATACCGAGCTTTACCTTTTGATCCTCCTCGATCTCAAACGTTTGGTAATACTCCGCCAATCCCTCGTTGAACCACGATGGGACCTCCGACCGGCCGAAATTGGTGTTGATAATGAAGTGGACGTACTCATGAAAGACGGTGCCAAACATGTCCGCATCGGTACCTTCGGTTGAGAGCGTTATGTAGTTAACATCGGGGCCAGGCTGAAAATAGCCCGCGACGAAATTGTCGATCTTTCCATCGCCGCGTTTCGGCTTGAAAGGTCGGTACGACGAGTCGCTCTTGAAGACGACGACGTTGGTCGGGACGGAGGCTGACACGTTCATCGTGCGGAACAGCAGGCGGAACGTTTCGCGAAACTGCTCGAGCTTCGTCGCAACCTTTCGGATGTCCTTTTCAGTCGCGTTGCCGATCAAAAGAAAATTCTTGGAACGGACCTGCAGCCAATCGTCCTTGGCAGAAACTACGCTGGGCGAACACACCAAAAAGGCCGCGAACAACAGGGCCACAAGAGAACGTTTACGGATTGTCATGCTGCTTGGGAAAACGGAATCTAAACTTTAGTCAACGGTTAAAGTAACACAGCGCCCTCTCACAGCGGAAAGCCTTAGGGACGCGATAAACAAGGAACGCGGAGCCATGGACGGACTCCGCGTTGATCACGTTTAGCGATTTCTCCTCAGATCCGTTTCACGATCACCAGCG
>JBKJOR010000053.1:0-8511 GCA_046595575.1 Pyrinomonadaceae bacterium
CTGATTGCCGGCGCGTTCCTTCTCTTCCGGCTGTTCGATATCTGGAAACCATACCCTATTGACTCCCTCCAAGAGCTTCCCGGAGGGATCGGCGTTTGTGCCGATGATATGCTCGCCGGCGTATATGCCGGCGTTTGCCTGTCGATAATCTACGCAGTAACCTTGTATTTATGACGGTCCATGTTTTGCCCGGCGACGCGCAGGTTGAAGAGTTCTCAAAGACTGGGATCGAGGGCGAAGTTGTAGTCTGTCGTGAAGCCTTGGTGGACGGTGATGTCCAGTCGAAAAACCTTGAAGAATTTTGGAATGTCCGCGAAGATTTTCTTTCGCGTACATACCTTGATTCCAACGTCGCGTATCGAGAGAAAGTTGTTGCGGAATTCGAGAAGCTTGCCCGGCTTGCAAAAAGCGGCGACATAAATCTCTGGTTCGAGTATGAGCTCTTTTGCCAGGTCAACATGTGGTTTTGTGTCTGGCTACTTCGAGAAAACAATTGCGATCTGTATCGTGTGGCACCGATATTCCAGTTGAAGGAGCATACCTGGCGCGGTTTCGGAGGATTAACGCCTGACGAGCTGCAGCAGTGTTACGACGAGCGATTGAAATTTGGCGACAGCGATATAACGCTCGGTGCAGAGCTCTGGACCGCGTTCCAGAATCGCGATTACGCTCGTTTGAAAGAACTTTCGAAAACAGAATCAGCTTGCTTCCCGTATCTTGAAGAAACCTGTCAGGCAGAGATCGAAAAAGAAATTCGTCCGAAGGAAGTTCTGAGAGAATTACTACAGTCCGGCGTACAGGATGTTGATGAGATGATCGCCGGGTTTCGCGAACGCGCCGGAGTTTATGGTTTCGGAGATGCGCAGGTGAAAAAGATCTTGAATGAGATCTAGTCTTCTTGTTCCGGAAGTTCCGTCGCTATCTGGTCTTCCCCCTGAAATATCCAGCCTCGCCGCCAGAAGTAAAAAAGGAGAATAATTGTTACCGCGAACATTATCCCAAGGGTTAGAAAATATCCGTGCTGCGTTTTGAGCTCAGGCATATTCTCGAAATTCATCCCGTAGATTCCGGCTATCAGGGATAGCGGCAGGATGATCGATGACAGGACGGCAAGCGTCTTCATCACATCATTCGTCTTGGTAGCGATAACCGAGAAATGGATATCGAACAGCCCTCCGACCAGATCGCGGTAGTTTTCGGCAAGGTCGGATATCCGCTGCAAATGATCATGGACATCGCGAAAGAACGGCAGGTCGTTTTGCGGGATCTGCGGAAACTCTCCGTGCGACATCCGATATAGGACGTCCAGTTGTCGGGCAGATATCCTCCGCAGACGGGCGACACTCCGGCGCAGATCCATCAGCTCCTGCAGGATCATATTACCGCTTTTCATTCTGAGCACACGGTCCTCGAGTTTGGTGATCGCTTCGTCAAAGTCGTCGACCATTGGCATATAGAGGTCAACGAGTTGATCGAGGATCTGATGGAGCAAATACGGAGCCCCCCGGCGGCAGACGAACGTGCTGCTCCGTATCTGCTGTTTGACCACTTTTATACTCCGGAACCGTTCCTTGTGAAACGTGACGACAAAGTTGTCCCCGAGATATCCGTCGAGCTCCTTAGTGGCGAAATTGGACGAGGTTGTTTCGTCGGGCTTCACGCCGTGGACGATGAAATATAGATAGTCGGGATAAGCCTCGATCTTCGGCTGGTTGCGCGTTTCAATCGCGTCCTCGATCGTCAGGTGATGAAACTTGAAGATTTTTGACAGTATGTCCGTTGCTTGCTCGACCTGCTCGGGCGTCTCGCCCAGCATATCCACCCATACAACATTGCTTTTATCAGCGAGAAGCTTGGGAAGCTCATCCGGGGTGAACCCTTCTTCGACGGCCTCGCTGTCTTTCTTGTAAACAAAGATTTCCATAATCTGACGCCGATTATACATAGCTCAAGGCGTGTCACGGTAATGGGCTCAGGCGTTACAAATCTTCTACGATCACAACGAAGGTACTTTGCAGCAATCGTTGTTGCAATTCCAACCAACCCTCGCCAAAATTACCTTTGATCACCAGTTATGACCAATTCCGATGTAACCCTCCGGGTTGATAAAGTAACAAAAAGTTTTGGAGACTTTACCGCAGTCGAAGATCTCAGTTTCGACGTGAGAGCGGGACGCGTGTTCGGCTTTCTCGGACCGAACGGTGCGGGTAAGACAACGACTATCCGGATGATCGTCGGCATCACCGCGCCGGACCAGGGCACGATCAAGCTCTTTGGACAGCAGATGTCATCCTCGCTGCAGGATCGTATAGGATATCTGCCGGAAGAACGCGGGCTGTATAAGAAGATGCGGATCGCCGATCAGCTTAGATATTTCGCGGCACTAAAAGGAATGTCCGCCGGAGACGCCGAGAAACGAATCGATTTTTGGCTCGACAGAATGGGTCTCAGCGATTGGAAAAAGAAAAAGACGACGGACCTCTCGAAAGGGATGCAGCAGAAGGTCCAGTTCATCTCGACCGTGCTGCACGACCCGGACTTGCTTATTCTTGACGAGCCGTTCTCGGGGTTGGATCCGCTAAACGTCGAGTTTTTGATGGAAGTTATTTCCGAATTTAAGACTCAGGACAAGACGATAATTTTTTCAACGCATCTCATGGAGACCGCAGAAAAACTATGCAGCGACATCCTCGTTATCAACAAGTCGCGCAAGGTCATAGGCGGGAGCTTGCGAGAAGTGAAGGAAAGCTATGGCAGGAATTTGATCGCGCTCCGAGTAACAGGCGGAGACCATATATTGGCCGACGACACGGTTGTTGCGAAATCGACCGTGCACGCAGATGAAACGATCGTTCATCTCAAGAACGGAACCGATCCGCAGGCTCTCCTCCGAAGGCTCGTCGAGGCCGGGGCTAACGTCTCCAAATTTGAGAAGGTCGAAGCAAGTTTGAACGATATATTCATCGACAAGATCCGGGGCAATGCAGTCAGTGAAGTGGAGCAATGAGAAAGTTCTTAGCGGTCGTAAGGCATGAGTATAGAAAGGTCGTCCTGAAGTGGTCGTTCCTGATCGGAACGTTGCTGCTGCCATTTCTCGCCGCATGTTTCGCGGTGGTGCCGGCGCTCATTTTTTCTATCAAGGGCGAACCGACTCGGATCGTGATCGTAGACCCGACAGGCAAGATCGAGCCGCGACTGAAGGCCAATCTCTCGGCCGAAAAAATGGAAGCTAGGGCGAGGAAAGCGGCCGAAAAATCCCTGAAAGACCTATCACCTTCGCAGGAAGAACAATTGAAAAGGGGCACAGAGCAATTTGCTACCGGGTTCGAATTTATCCGGTATGAAAAGGCAGTCGGGAATATAAGCGGTTCCGACTTTGAAGCGTTACGCCGCGAGCTTGCCGACAAGGTCGCGCTTGGAGAGATCGACGCCTACCTCTTCGTGCCCGTCGAGATCGCGGCTCCGGATGCCGTATTCGAATTTCGATCACGAAAATCGGGTGACTTCGTGGTCAACGAAACGTTCGAGGAGGCACTTAACGATGCCGTTCGATCGGAACGGCTGGCTGATGCGAACATCAGCGAAGAGCGGCTCGAGGAACTCGGCCGAGCGGTCACTTTCGATTCCAAGGGGATCGACGAGCACGGAGAAGAGCGCGATGGCGGCGGAACGTTTATAGCGTCGTTTATCATCGGTTTGATGATCTACATCACGCTTGCGATCTACGGTCAGGCGATCATGGGCGCCGTAGTCGAAGAAAAAGAAACCCGTATCGCAGAGATACTGTTTTCATCGGCTACACCATTCACTTTGATGATGGGCAAACTTGTAGGAGTCGGCCTTGCCGGTCTTACGCAACTCGGTATCTGGGTTGCATCGGCAGCGACGATCATCAGCGTTGTTGCACTGCAGACCGACCTGACCGCGATCACGGGTGCGATCCCAACCATCACGCCACTGATGATCCTGTACTTCCTCATTTTCTTTTTGCTTGGCTTCTTTATCTACGCCTCGATATTCGCGCTCGTGGGCTCGATGGTGACCACCGTCCAGGAAGGCGGACAGTTCGCGTTTCCGCCGATCATGCTAATGCTCGTGGGTTTTTATTTTAGCTTCGCGGTTGTTCGCGATCCCGATTCCTCGCTATCTTTCTGGGTTTCGATCGCCCCATTCTTTGCACCGATCACGATGCCGGTTCGAATACTTTCACAGACCCCTCCATTCTGGCAGATCGCCCTCGCGTTCCTACTGAACGCGATCGCCATCGCCGGCTTGATCTGGCTGGCTTCACGCGTCTATCGAGTCGGTATGCTGATGTATGGCAAACGCGCAACCATACCTGAAGTTTGGAAATGGATCCGCCAGGCTTAATACATCCATGCTCGAGATCGAAAAAAAATATCGGTTGTCAGACGAGCGGCGAGACCTTATAGTAGCCAGCTTGAAAGCTGCTGGCGCCGTTTTCGAGCGTGAGGACGAAGAAGAGAACACGATCTATAACGGCAACGTCCTCGCCGAAACCGGAGCGATAGTTCGAATCCGCAGAACCGCGACACATTCCGTACTGACGTATAAGCGCCGGATCGAAGGTCTCTCGGCGGTTAAACGGCAGATCGAATATGAGACTGAGATATCCGACCCAGACGCCGCCGACAAGATAGTTCGCGGGCTAAGTCTGACGCCCAGACTTGTCTACGAGAAGCGGCGCAGGATCTGGAAGTTTCGAAAAGTCGAGGTGGTCATCGATGAACTTCCGTTTGGACTGTTCATGGAGATCGAGGGGTCAGTGTCGTCGATAAAGGAAGTCGAAATGCTGCTCGACATCGAAGATCTTGAAGCCGAACTCGACACGTATCCCCGGTTGACGGAGCGTCTTGGAAAAAACGTTGGTGGTGTGATCGAGGCCAGGTTTTAGCTGGATTGCGAAGTCAATTTGAGAATATCTGAAATGAGTTTATCAGGGTCGAAAGGCTTGGTTGAATAAAGCTGAAATCCGGATTCGAACGCCTTTTGCTTACTCTCGATCGTAGTAAAAGCGCTTAGGGCGATCGCCGGCACCTCTCCACCCAGATTCGCGGGCATTTGACGCAGCCGGGCGAGCAGCGAGTACCCGTCTTCGTCCGGCATCGCGAGGTCGGAGATAATAATGTCGGGCAGATCCTGGGCGTATCTCGACAACACCTCGAAAGCGGCCCTAGCCGATTCGGCGGACGACACTCCCGCACCGGATTGCTGGAGAAAGAGTTCGAGAACCTCGCGCGAATCCGGGTCATCCTCGACGATCAGGATCCGTTTATTTAATAGCGGCCGGCGACTCTGGATCGGCGTTTCAACCTCGCTTGGGTCAACGAGAGCGGGCGAATCTGTGAGGGGCAATGTGACCACAAACTCTGAACCCTTGCCCAGGCCTTCGCTAAACGCTTCTACTGAACCACCATGTTTTGCTACAAGGATCTTCACGATTGAAAGTCCGAGACCGAGACCGGTGTTGGCGCGGGCTTTCCCGATCTCGCCCTGCGAAAACTGCCGAAAAATATTCGGTAGGGCCTCCGCAGTCATGCCTTGACCAGAGTCCGTTACGTGGATCGCGACCGTTTCGGATGTCTTCTTAACGTCGATCGCAACGCGGCCTCCGTCAGGTGTGAACTTGATAGCGTTCGATATCAGATTCGTCAGTACTTGTTGAAGGCGACCTGCATCACCAAAAACGACAACCTCGTCGCAATCGATCGAAAAACTGAAGTCCAGACCGTGAGCATCCGCGGTCGGCTTTTGCGCCTGATATGCTACGCGGACGATCTCGCAAACGTTGGTCGGGTGGAACTCGAGTCTAAGTTTTCCCGACGCGACCCGGGCGGAATCTACGAGATCATTTATCAACTTGGTCTGCAGTCGGGCACTCCGCTCGATAGTTTCCAACGCGTTCTTCGTCGTACTCTCATCGACTTTCTTGGTCAGCAATATCTTGGACCAGCCGAGGATCGCATTGAGCGGTGAACGCAGCTCGTGCGAGACGAATGCAAGGAAAAAATCCTTTGACCTGTTAGCTTCAACCGCTTCGTCGCGTGCCTTCTTCTCGCGATCGTAAACTTTTGCTAATTCGTTGACCGCCAGTTTCTGGTTGGTAACTTTGCGCACGATACCAGTCATGCGATTCGCCTGTCCCCCGGTGTCACTGACCGATTTACCCTCGGCCGATATCCAGTCAACTGTACCGTCGGAGCTGATGACGCGAAACTCATCCTGGTAGGTGATGCCATCGGTCTGAAGACGCTCGAAAAGTGCTTCGACGTACGCACGGTCTTCGGGATGTACAACATTCAGGAAGGATTCGAATGTGACGGCATTGGACGCGGCAAGGCCGAGGAGCTCGTTGCAACGCGAAGACGAATATATCTTTGAACCCTCGATGTCCCAGTGCCAGAGTCCTATACCTGCGTTCTCGGCGGCACGTAGGAGCAGCTCTTTCTCGATCCCTAGCAGCGCGTCAGGATCTTTCTCTCGCAAACATCGAGCATAGACAAAGATCTGGTCAATATCGGAAACACGCAGCGGTTGAACACGCATTTCGATCGGTACTTTCTCATCGGCGCTGACGCGAAAATAGACCTCCAGCTGAGAATCGCTACCCGCAGCAGCCTCGGTTACTGCAGTATCCACCTGTCGGGCGGTTTTCTCCGACGATTGCCAAAATACAGTCTCGGAAAACCGCTGGCCAACCAATAGCTCAACGTTGGTACTCGTCCTATCGAATAGACGTCCTCGCAGCTCTAGAACTTTTCCCTCGCGATCGAGGGTGCCAAAGAAGTCAAAGGCGCTCTCGAAAATCAACCTACTTCTAACATCAAACTCTACTTGACCACCAACCGGGTGTGGCGAAGTCTCGTCTTTTTCTACCTTCATGTGTGAAGAACTGATTGTAAGGTCAAAAAAGACCTCGTCATTACCTAACGAGGTCCAGTTTACCAAAAATGACTGCTATATCGAAGAAGCTTAGACTGCTCTTCGTCCGGTCAAAAGACGAATGACGAAGACCACCACCGCCACCAAAAGCAGCAGGTGTAAAATACCGCCGAACGTATTACTGGTCACCAAACCGACCAGCCATAAAACGAGTAAAAGTACGATAATAGTTTCCAACATGTCCCTGGTTCCTCCTTGTTATCAGTGCCGTGAAATGCGATTTGACGGCATCCGGCAGTGTGTCTTCAATTCGTATGCCAGTATTTAAGAACGCTGAAATCTGTTGGTGAAACTACCCGAGCTCTACTCCGCTCGGCAAACAATGTCGGGGAAGGGTATTAAATGCGTACGCAAAAAGTGAGTCAGCCTTACTCCGGTGCCAAGGTAATCAGCCGTACCGATATCATACAAAACACATGCCGCATGAGTGCCCGTCCGCCCCGACTAAATATTGATTCAGGGGTGTTTAGCTACTTGGCATACTGATTGCCAAAGGTGGACAGCGAGAATTGCAGCAAACAGACTAGGGGGCCGGAGTGAACAGCGCGACTGAAAGTAATGATTCGATTCTGGGCGAACCGTCGGCACCGATGTCGCGTAATTTGAAATTGGTCTCTGAGCTGCGAGGCCAGGCCGAGCCCCAACTCAAGATCTTGATTTGCGACAAAATGTTTTCCTTACCTGCCGAGCGCGGCGTGGAACTTAATTCGAGGTCCGAAACGTCCCAAGACCACTTAACGAGAAACATCGACCGCACAATCTGGACGAAAAATCTTGATGCATTGCCAACGGTTCTAAAAGTCGCATCGGTCTTTGTGGTGGGCGGAATACTGGGTTTCATAATCGGTCGAGGGCACAAGTCCGACTACTGAGCATTTTTCGACGTCCTGCCCCATTCGTGTTTGATTTTGATACAATAAGTTTATTCTAAAATTTCGACGAGACGATTGAATATCTATGGCGAACAAAGCGCTTGTAATTGACGACGATAAGGTCACGCTTGAGTTACTGACGTTCCAACTGGAATCAGAGGGTTTCGAGGTCGTCACCGCCGAGAGCGGTAATGTTGGACTTGAGCTCATCAAACAGAATGATTTCGACGTGATCCTGACGGACCTGCATTTACCTGATGTCAGTGGTATCGGATTGGTAAAGAGTTCGAAAGAACTTGCCCCGCAAACCGAGATCATAATGATTACCGGCGATGGTTCGAACGACCGTGCTATCGAAGCGACCAAGGCCGGAGCCTTCTGGTACCTCGAAAAGCCGCTCGATTTCGATGAGTTGTTCGAGCTTATCGGCAAGGCGGTTGAGAGGAAGCGCCAAGCTGCCGAGATTAAAGAACTGCGCGGCCGCTTGTCGAGCAAGACATCGTACGAGGGAATTATCGGCGGTGCTCGCTCGATGCAGAATATCTACGAGATTATCGATAACGTCGCGGATTCGGAAGCCAACATTCTGATTCTGGGAGAATCGGGGACCGGTAAAGAAGTCATTGCTAATGCCGTTCATTACAAGAGCCGTCGAGCGAACAAACCATTCGTCAAG
>JBKJOR010000054.1:0-11967 GCA_046595575.1 Pyrinomonadaceae bacterium
CCCTCTTTTTTTCTTCGGTCCACCTAAGCCCGGAGATGCTCTCGCCCGCAAGATGGATAACACCATCTAGACCTTCCAGTCTCGAAAGATCCTCTTCGCGAAATCCGTCGTCGACACTCCACTTGATATCGCTCGGCTTCTTTGGTTCGCCGCGGCCGGCAAGCAGCACTTCGTAACCTTTCTCAGCGAATGATTTTTGTAATGCTTTACCGATCAACCCGCTGGCACCTGTGATAAGGATTTTCATAAAACGATTTAACCACAGATGGGCCGGGATGCATGCAGCGATCAGATTCGATATACGCCTGTCCGGTTCAATTTTTGCGACGAAGTTCATCGCGCACAAATCGCACCAGCATGTTGATCTCCCGATCGGTCAACTGGCCGCGGAACGAAACCATTCCATTTCCGCCTTCCGAAATGTGCCGGTAGATCTCGGCGTCTGTTTTATACTTAAATTCGCCTTCGCGGAGATTCGGGATCTGCTTACCGTCTTCAAGAGTCTTTCCTTCGGCCTCGGGGCCGTGACAGATCGCGCAGTTCTGACGAAACAGCGACGCTTCGTACGCTTTGTTATCAGCTATGACGTACCGCTGAGGCTGCGAGTTATAGCAGGAAAACCCGAAGAGGGTTGCCGACACCGCGATAGCAAATAACTTAAAACTTCTCACACAGCAAAACTCGTACGGATTGATTCAAACATCGGATCGACAAAGTAGTCTTGTCTCCCGTCTCTTGTCACCCCGTCTCCCGTCCCCTCACTCCGCCGCCTCTTCTCTCAAAGCGCGCTTGAAGATCTTCCCCGTTCCGCCGATCGGAAGGCTTTCACGAAACTCCACGTGACGAGGATACTTGTTCGCGGCAAACTGTTTCCTGCACCAATCGATAAACTCCGCCTCGCTCAGTTCGGTGCCTTGCTTGAGAACGACAAATGCTTTCACCTCTTCTCCAAGACGCTCATCCGGAACGCCTATCACAGCGCAGAGCGAAACGGCAGGATGCGTGATGATGATCTCTTCGAGCTCGCGCGGATAAACGTTGTATCCGCCCCGCAGGATCATGTCCTTTTTTCTATCGACGATAGAAAGATATCCCTCGTCGTCCATCACACCTACGTCGCCCGAGTGAAACCATCCGTTGCGGAATGCTTCGGCGGTCGCTTCGGGCCGCTTGTAATAACCCTTCATAACGTTCGTACCGCGGATAACGACCTCGCCGCGTTCCCCGCGCGCAACTTCTTTGTCGTTCTCGTCAAAGCATCGAACGTCGACGCCGAAGATCGCCTGGCCGACTGTGCCGGCTTTCGACGGCTTTTGAAAATGGTTGAACGTCGCGAGCGGCGAGGTCTCGCTCAACCCGTAACCTTCCATTACCCGCAGACCGAATTTCGCCTCAAACGCTTTCATCACCTCGACCGGCATCGGTGCCCCGCCAGACGTGCATACATTCATCGACTCGGCGACACGGCTGATGTCGTATCCGGTTTCCTCGACGTACTTCAAGATCGCCCAGTACATCGTCGGCACGCCGACCCAGAAGTTGACCTTTTCCTTCACCATCGCCTCGAGCGTCGCCTTGGGCTCGAATCGGGGCAGCAGCACTATTCGATTGCCGCCGTAGATATTGGTATTCATCTGCACGGTCTGGCCCGTCGTGTGAAACAGAGGCAGTGTGATGAGGACGGTCTTTTGCTTTCCGTCGGTAAAGTCGAGAACGGGCAGGTGAATAAGGTACGTTGTCGTGATGTTTGAATAGAGGTTCAGATGCGTCAGCTCAGCTCCCTTAGGTTGGCCGGTAGTTCCTGAGGTGTAGAGGATCGCGCAAGTGTCTTCGGGTTTGGTCGCGTACATATCGAACGTCGCTGACCGGTCGACCGTGATCGCCTCCAACGTATGATGCTCGGGAAAGGGGCTCGCCGCGGTAGGGTCTTTCGTCATGACCACCAGGTGCTGGCACGAATCGACTTCGTCAAACGCTTCTTTAACGCACTTCGCTAGTGGCAGATCTTCGGTGCCCTCGAATACAAACACCGCCTTCGCGTCTGAGTCCGTCAGATGGTACGCGACCTCGCGCGGCTTAAACAGCACGCTCAGCGGCACAACGGCGGCCCCGACTTTCATGATTCCGTAGTAGACTGCCGGAAAGAACGGCAGATTCGGGCAGCTCAATGCGACCTTGTCGCCATGACCGATACCCATTTCGACGAGGGCGTGAGCCACTTGATTCGACATCGCATCGAGCTGGCCATAGGTCATCCGGATATCGGCCCAAACGATCGCTTCGTTCTGCGGAGCGAGGCGTGCATGGTGCGACACCATCGACGCAATATTGAGCGTAGTAGCACTAAATTCCATAAATTTCTGAGTGTTCGGGGAAGCGAATTTTTAATACGATATCACACCTACAAAGAGCCATCGGTTTCGATGGAGTCTGTCGAATCGCATGACGACCTCCGCCGGGCGGCGATCAGGCTCGTGCCTTGGTTTGAGTGGTCGCTTCAAAACTAACGGTCTCGGACGAGCGGATTTCCGATCCTGTTCGCTGAATCGAATGAGCGCGGAAGTCTTCACGCTGATCCGAAAAATCGGTGCGAAAATGGCCGCCGCGAGATTCTTCACGCCAGAGTGCTGCTCGTGCGACAAGCTTTGCGAGTGTCACGAAGTTTCGAGACGAGACGCTCAGGTTCGCCGTCGCGATCTGCTCGAACTCGGCGATCGCACGCCGCAGTGAATCGGCGTCTCTGAGAATGCCGACGCGCTCCCACATAACTCGTTTGACGCGCTTGCGAACCGCGGTCGAAAGCCCGGTCCCAAGGCCGAGGTCCCCAGTCCCTTCTGTGTTCATGTCTGAACTGGGAGCAGAGACTTGGGACTTAGGAGTGTCCATGAGCGCGGCTTCGCCCGCCCTCGCCCCGAAGACCAGTCCTTCCAGAAGCGAATTCGAAGCAAGACGATTGGCTCCATGTACTCCGGTGCATGAAACTTCACCCGCGGCGTAGAGTCCAGGCACGGTCGTCCGTCCCCACAGATCTGTTCGCACCCCGCCCATGAAATAGTGCGACGCGGGCGAGACGGGTAGCTGATCCGTCGCGATGTCGAGACCGAACGCCCTACATGTCTCGTGAATTTTTGGAAAACGCTCGCGTAAGAAGTTAGCGTCGAGCGCGGTCATGTCGAGGGAGACTGTGCGTGAACCTGTGCGTCGCATCTCGGCGACGATCGAACGCGAAACTATGTCGCGTGGAGCGAGTTCGAGCCGCTCGTCATAACGGTTCATGAACCGTTCTCCAGCCGCGTTCCGGAGTACACCACCTTCGCCGCGCATGGCCTCACTCAAAAGAAAGCGCGGAGCACCCTCGACGCTCAACGCGGTCGGGTGAAACTGGATGAATTCCATGTCCGCCATCTCAGCCCCGGCAAAATATGCCATCGCCATTCCGTCGCCCGTCGCGACCGGAGGGTTTGTCGTGTGCTGGTACAACTGCCCTGCTCCGCCGGTGCAGAGGATCACCGCATTCGCGAACACATCACGAGGCGCACGCAGTACGGGATCCAAATAACGGACGCCCATGCAACGCTCATCCTTCACGATGAGGCTCTCGGTATTCGAGAACGGAAGAAGGTTGATGGACTTTTCTACCCCGGCGCGCGCGATCAGCGATCGGACAAACTCTTTTCCAGTCGAATCGCCGTGGGCGTGTAGAATTCGACGACGTGAGTGGGCGGCCTCCTGTGTAAACACGAGCTTGCCGCCCTCTCGATCGAACTCGGTTCCCCATCCGATCAGTTCCTTGATGTATCTTGTGCCTTCGTTGACCAGGGTTTCTACCGCCTGTTCGTCGCATAGCCCGGCACCGGCAACGAGTGTGTCTTCCTCGTGAAGCTCCGCGTCGTCATCATCCGAAAGAACGACGGCGACACCGCCCTGTGCGTATTCGGTATTCGATTCGCTGGTCTTGTCCTTTGTGAGGACCGTAACGCGGGCACCACTCGCGGCAAGTGCGATCGCCGAACGTAAACCCGCAACGCCGCTTCCGATGACGATGAAGTCAGTGACCGAGGACATCTCTTCTGAAAATCTAACACAAAAAAAGCCCGGACTCTCGGTCCGGGCTCTTCCTATTCCGTCTCGACGATCATGCGCCCGGAATCTTTAATTCCTGACCTGGAAAGATCTTGTCGGGATCCTTCAAGATATCCTGGTTGGCTTCATAGATCTTCTGCCAGGTTACACCGTATTTCTCGCCGATCTTGCTAAGATTGTCGCCGGATTCGACGGTGTAAGTGTGGCCTCCGCCTCCGCCTGCCGCTGCACCGCCGACGGTGACGTTCAGCATAAGATCGCCGCCTCGATAGTCGGGATCGATACGATTGTATTCATCCCAGAGCGCTTGCTTCGCCTCTTCGCTGGGGGCTGTTCCGTTAACGTGAAGAACGCCGTCGCCTTCGCTCAATTCGTAGCTCGTGCCGTTCTGGTTCGCCAGCTCGAGCAGCGTCTGATATTTTTCCTGTAAAGACATTTCGATGTTCCTCCCTGGTTATTTGCCTCGCACAAGCTTGTTATCAAGTTTGCCCGCACCGGATTCATTAACGACCTTCACGCACTCGGCATACTTTGCGTCCGGCACCGTGCCGGTGAGTGTAACCGTGCCGCTGGCGATCGTGACGATCGCACCCGTACATCCTGCTTTCTTAAGATTCTCCTCGACCTTGCCCTTCAGCATTGGATCAGCCGGAGCGGGGACCGGAGTCGGCAGCGGTCGTGTCGTAGTATTGTCCGTCACAGACTTAATGCCCTCGACTGTCCGTGCCGATGCGACGGCCTTGTTCTTGACAGTAATGTCGGCGACCTCGCCGGTCAGCGTCGCAACGCCATCCTTCACGGCCGCAGTTACGCCGCTTACATTGTCGGCCGTGAGCTTGGCGGCAACTGCTTTTTGGAGATCTGTGTCGCTCTTGCCACCACAGGCAGCCATTAAGGCGATCATGGCTAAACTAAAAACCATTAGAAATTTAACTTTCATTTTCCCTCCCGAGATTATTTGAACCTGGTAAAACCGGCGAAGCCGGCGTTCATGAAAACACGCTTACCAAAAAAGTACTCTGCTAAGACTGAAATCGTAAGAATATAGTGGGTTATCCGTCGGATAATTTCAACCGCTAATTTTGACTAACGGCTCAGGAGAATATTTGCTCCGCGATCTGCACAGCGATGTCGTAGGAAGTGAATTCCGGTTTGATGACGAAATGCCAATCTGCCAACGCATACAGCTGTTGCCGATCTTCGAACAGCTTCCGGGCAGCCGGCTTATTCCTTGCAAGCGGACGCTCTTTTTTCGAACTCTTGATGTTCTGCCAGCAATGCTGGAATGTCGATTCAAGCCAGACGCTGGTCAGCCCGTGTTCACGGATCATGATCCTGTTCTTTTCTTCTGTCCACGTCCCGCCCCCGAGCGATAGTATCTGCGCGTTACCACCTACGAGAGCCAGTTCGAGATTTCGCGACTCTACCGCCCGATAGGTAGGCAACCCGGCGCCGTCAATGATCTCCAGAATCCTGCGACCCTCCTGTTCTTCGATGAAAGCATCCAGATCGAGACGCTCGCATCCGAGGAAAAGCGCCAGGTGACGAGCCACACTGGATTTCCCCACGCCCATAAAACCGGTCAATGCGACCCGCTTGCCGTTATTGGTAAACACTCGCATCTTGCAACACCTCGAAGAATCGCGGAAACGATACCGCCGCGCAATCAGCACCGTCGATCTCTGTCTCGCCGTCGGCCAGCAACCCGGCGACCGCAAACGCCATCGCGATCCGATGATCGCCGAAAGAATCGACGCGGGCTCCCCTTAGGTTCGACCGGCCGACTCGAAAACCATCGTCAAATTCTTCGACAGCTACGCCCATTCTTTTCAAGTTTTCAACTACCGTGGCGATTCGGTCGGACTCTTTCACGCGGAGTTCCCGTGCGTCCCGAACCTCTAATCCACCTTCGAGCTGCGTTCCAAGAACAGCAAGCACAGGGATCTCGTCGATCAGGTCCGATACCATTCGCCCCCTGATCTGGTTACTTCGCTGGGGAGTCAGACCCCCTCGTACAGTCACCGTTCCAACCGCCTCGTTATTCCGCTTATGCCGCTCTGAGACCTCGATCGTAGCTCCGAACTCGCGGCTCAGAAGCTCGATGATCGCTGAGCGGGTCGGATTCAGGCCGATATTCTTCATTTCAATGTGCGAAGCGGGCAGGCAAGCCGCGGCGACGATAAAGAAAGCTGCAGCCGATATGTCCGCCGGGATAGCCATGTCTTTCCCGATCATGACCGAACCGCCACTCACCGAGATCTTTGCGGCATCGTCAATCGGCGTTTCGCGGACATCGACACCAAACCACCTGAGCATGCGCTCCGTATGATCACGGGTCGGCACCGCCTCGATTACCGATGTCTCGCCTTCAGCATTCAATCCGGCAAGAAGGACGCAAGACTTGATCTGGGCGGAGGAGACCTCGGGACGGTATTCCAACCCGCGAAGCGGATTACGGCCGCTGACCGTGAGCGGAGCTCGACCACCTTCTGAATTGATCGCGGCACCCATCGCCTCGAGCGGCAGTATCACCCGCTGCATCGGCCTGCTTCGGAGAGAATCATCGCCGGTGAGGACAGATTCAAATCCCTGCCCCGCCAAAATTCCGACCAGAAGGCGCATCGTTGTACCGCTATTGCCGCAATCCAGAGGGCCATCTGCCTGATGAAAACCTGTCTTGCCCGACCCTCGGATCAGAACCGTTGTACCGTCCCGTCTGATCTCGACACCTAAGCGTTCCAGACAATTGAGTGTCGATGCACAATCCGCGCTTGTCGCAAAATTTTCGATTCGCGTCTCGCCGATCGCCATCGCGGACAGCAACGCCGCACGGTGCGAGATAGACTTGTCTCCCGGCAAGGGAATTTCTCCCTGCAAAGCGTTAGCGGGACGAATTAGCATACCGACATTCTAGACGGTGGGCCGGATTTTGTCTTGACACCAGAGACGCAAGCCTTTAACTTACAATCAAAACGCTGTGTCTGGAATACATATACTCAAATTGCCGAGCCGGATCGAATCGGTCGATGAGGCCGCAATAAAGGCCGACGAGTTTGCAAAAGAACAAGGGCTCGGGGACGATTTCGTCTCAGCCATCGATCTCGCGATCCGCGAATCCGTGGCGAACGCCGTAAAACACGGGAACAAGTTTGCCGAAGGGAAAACAGTAGACGTTACGTTCGCCCAAACCGCAGATGGTTTTGAGATCACGGTCCGCGATTACGGTACGGGATTCGAAGTCACTGAGATTCCTGATCCGACCAACCCGGAAAATATCTTAAAAACAAACGGCCGGGGAATACTTTTTATGCGTTCGTTCATGGACGTTGTCGAGTGGTCGAATCCTGAAGGCGGCGGGACGGCCGTGAGGATGATGAAGCGGAGATAAATGCCGTCTGACATAGACTTTGCTAATCGCTTGGTCTAAAATCTGCTATCAATCTTTAAGTGAAACGAGGAGAAACAAATGTCGGATCTTAATATTTCTGAACGTCAGGCCGGGGATGTGACCATTCTCGACCTGAACGGCAAAGTTACAATTGGCGAGGGCAGCGTTGCTCTTCGCGGCGCCATCCGTCGTCTGCTGGGCGAGGGCAAGAACAAGATACTCCTCAATTTGGAAAGTGTCGGGTATGTCGACTCAAGCGGGATCGGCGAGCTCGTCTCGAGCTTTACCGCAGTTAATAAAGAAGGCGGCACGCTCAAGCTACTGAAGCTGACCCAGAAGATCCAGGATCTGCTCGCCATCACCAAGCTCCTTACGGTTTTTGACGTATTCGACGATGAGGAGTCTGCTCTGAGCAGCTTTAACTAGGCGCCTCTGGATACATTTACGAAGTGACGCCCTGCAGCCGCTGCCGGGCGTTCTCTTTTGTCGTCAGCCTGTTGTTATGAGCATCCCAGGACGGATAATATACATCTCTAAGACAGGCAAGGACCGCGGTCACGGCAGAGAGATTTCCCTTCGTAGAGTTTCCTTAATTTCTTTGGTGCTGATCGCGTTTCTTGCCATAAACACTTTCTGAAACTAATCCGATGAGAAAAGCATTTTTCGCTCTTTCGTTGTTTGTTTTTTGCGCAGCCGCGTCAGCTCAAAATGTTCCCACGGGTTTTGACCTCTCGAATTACGGTGTCAGGGTCGAGCCTGATAAACGGGTAATTGTTGTGCTCGCGGCGCTGGATGCAGCTCGCACCACGAACGAAGCGGGCGAAAGCGTTCATGTCCTCAATCCAAAACTCTCACCGGAAGGGACCAAATTCCGCGAGCTCCTGAGGAGCGATCTGACTGTATTGAATGAAGATCTACGGCAAAAAATCTCAGCCTTCGTTCTTCAGCATAAAAAGCGGAATCCGAACGCGTCGGATGCAGATGTAGTTGCACCGTTCATATCCATGGCTTATGCCCTGACGCCGGTTCCCGACCTCGCCGATCCGGTCGTGACGAGCGACCTGCCGGGCAACCTGCTAGACGTGCTCGACTTCGCTCCGCTCGTGCGAGAATTTTATCGTCGGTCCAGCATCAGCTCTAACTTGAATGAGTACGTCAAGACTTATCAGAAGGCGTCCGACGGCCAGTTGCGGGGATCTTCGCGCGAGATGGTGAATGACCTTTTGAATTATCTACACACGAGGCCTCAGCTATTCTACGACGAGAAGATAAAGACCCAGACCCAGAAGACAGGAAGCAAGCGGACCACCCTGAACCAGACCGAGGTCCGGCAACGCGAGAGGCGATTCTACATCGTTCCCGAGATGCTGGCGCCGAGCGGCAACGTTATCTACATGAACGTTAAGGACGATTACTTTGTAGTTGTCCCGCCGGAAACTAATCTCGCCTTCTCCGAAGTGCGCCGTGGCTTTTTGCAGTTCGTCATCGACCCGATCGTGATTAACAATTCCAAGGATATCTCCGTGATCCGCGATAGCGTGAAGGCGATACTCGAGGAACGTAGAAAGGTGGATCCGAAGGTGTCGCCGGATGTTTATCTGACGATCTCACGCTCGCTTGTGGCGGCGATCGACGTTAAGCAATCTGAAAATTTGCGGAAGACGATCGCACTACAGCAGAGCCGGCAGCGAATCGACGCGGCAAAGACTCCGGAAGAGAAAAGGGCGATATCTCAGGATCTGCAGCGGTTTCAGACAGAACTTGCGGACGAGACAGCATTGCAGCTTTCGGAGGACTTCGAGAAAGGCGCGGTCCTTGTTTTTTATTTCGCAGAACAACTGGGCGGCGTTGAAGACTCGGGTTTTGACATAGCATCATCGATGCGGGAAATGATCCTCTCGTTCGACCCCGCAAAAGAGACCGGGCGATATTCGTCGCTTGCGGATGCCCGTAAACGCGCGCTCCTTGTTCGCGAGGAGCGGAAGAAGAATCCCGTGCAAACGGTGATCGCGATCAATCCGGTTACGACTCGTCTCGTAGATATTCAAAAATTGATCGACGCAAGCAATTATGTTCAGGCTCGGGCAGAACTCAAGACCCTGCTTGACCGGAATCCGGGCGAGGCACGCGTTCAGTACAGCGTCGGTCGCGTTTCGAGCCTTGAAGCCGCGGTTCTCACCGATTCCGAAAAACAGAAAGCAAAGCTTCTGGAAGCAAAGGTCGCGTACGAGAATGTTGTCCGTATTGCCCAGAAGCAGGCGATCGATCCTGCGTTGCTATCGCTCTCGTACGTAGCTCTCGCAAAGATCTACGAGTTTTACGAAAACAACTCATACGCAATGGCCGTGTATGATGCGGCCATCAAGGTTGGAAATGTTTCGGGAGGAGCCTATGACGAAGCCCTTGCCTCCAAGCAACGACTTGTGAAGGATCAATAGACGTTTTGAGTATCGGCCTTGAGCGGGATATCTTTGACATAGAGATCTTCCGTGATGACAATGCCGCAACCAAAGCCGCCTGAAGGCAGCACTAAAAGCAACTTTCGCAGCGGTTACGTCGCCCTTATAGGTAGGCCTAACGCAGGTAAGTCTACACTCTTAAATTATCTGGTTGGCGAGAAGATCGCCGCAGTTTCAAACAAACCTCAAACCACCCGTCACAAAATTCAGGGAATCGTTACTAATGACGCCGGCCAGATCGTATTTGTCGATACACCAGGCGTGCATAAGCCCGGCTATCTGCTAAATCGCCGAATGATGGCGGCGGTTCACGATGCGATCTTGTCCGTCGATCTCGTGGTCCTGCTCCGCGACGCGAGCGTCTCGACCGGAAACGGCGACCGGTTCGTGCTCGATCTTGTAAAAGATTCGGGCAAGCCATCGATCCTCGTTCTCAACAAGATCGACAAGGTAAAGGAAAAACATCAACTGCTTCCCCTCATCGAGTATTACGCCAAAGAACACGAGTTTGCCGAGATCGTTCCTATCTCCGCACTAAGGGGTGAAGCGATCGAAAACTTTCTTGACCAGATCGTCAAACACCTGCCCGAGGGCGAACCGATCTTCGCGGACGATGAATTAACGGACCAGCCGATGCGAACGATCGTCGCCGAGATGGTCCGGGAAAAGATCCTCGCGTCGACGGGCGAAGAGATCCCCTACGTAACTGCCGTGGTAACCGAGCGGTGGGATGAGACCGACCCGCAACAGCCGCGCATTTACTGTGCGATCTACGTCGAGCGCGATTCCCAAAAAGGCATCATCATCGGAAAAGGCGGGGCGAAACTCAAGAAGATCGGCATCGAAGCACGGGCCGACATCGAAAAACTGCTGGGCATGCACGTCTATCTTCAGCTCTTCGTAAAGGTCGTCGCCCACTGGCGAAACAAGGAAAGAGATCTGGACGAAATGGGCGTGCGAGATTGATGAACGACGCAGCGGAAAAGAAACCCTGGTTTTCGATCTCGGTGAAGGTCGCCCCGGAAGTTGCCGAGGCGATCGAATACGCATTCAACTCCCTCGACTCACTCGGTACCGAGATCAACCACTTCCGGGAGAAGAATGCCGAGACTGTCACGGTGATCGGTTACTTTCAGGATCTGCCTGATGATGAGCTGTTTCAGGACGAACTACACTACGCTCTTCGGTCGTACGCATTCACCGAGGAAGCCGTGGTGCAGGTCGAGCGCGCCGAGATCGAAGATACCGATTGGCTTGCGGAATGGAAGCGGCATTGGAAGCCGACCGAGGTTGGAAGCTTTGTGATTGCTCCGCCGTGGAGCGAGACGGACGAAACTAAGATCGTCGTCCGGATCGAACCGAACATGGCATTCGGAACCGGCACGCACGAGACCACACAACTTTGTCTGCAGGCGATCGATAGATATTACACGCCGGGAGACAGCTTTCTCGATGTCGGGACGGGGACTGGGATCCTGGCGATCGCCGCTGCGAAACTCAGTCTCCGGTCCGAGATGTCAAAGTTCAGATCGGTCGCATGCGATACCGATGCCGATTCAGTTGCCATCGCGATCGAGAACGCCAAGCTTAACGGCGTTGGCGGGATGATAGATCTCAGCATCGGTTCGATCGATGCCACAACTCCAAACTTCGACTTCGTCTGCGCGAATCTCACTCTTGATGTGATCCAGCCGATCCTTCATTTGTTGATCCAAAAAACCAGTAAGACGCTCGTGATGTCTGGAATTCTAGCCGATCAGAAGGCGGAGATCGTGACGGCGCTCGCCGATATAGGAATTACTGATTACGAAATTGAGCAGGCAGGCGAGTGGATCGGAGTAGTGAAAAACTAAAAACGCACTAAAACTGAGGAGTCAGAAGTCAGAAGTCAGAAGTCAGAAGTCAGAAGTCAGAAGTCAGAAGTCAGAAGTTGGAAGCCGGACGTCGCGGTAGTCATTTGTGGTTAATGGTCACTGTGAAGCGAGCATCGAGAACTGAACCCTTCTAGTTTCGTGTCCTTTTTGTGTAATTCGTGGT